>CAMNGO010000080.1 GCA_946538445.1 uncultured Lachnospiraceae bacterium | reverse complement strand
TAATTACCACAAGGGAGGAAAGAATCATGTTAGAACTATTAGAGAAGATCAACTGGAAGAAAGTCGGTACATTTGCCGGAGGCGTATTGTTCGGTACTGCCGGAATTCGGGCTTTATCCGGCAGAGATGCAAAAAAAGTCTATACTCATACGACCGCCGCTGTGCTTCGGGCTAAGGATTGTCTTATGGATCAGGTAACGATTATCCAGGAAAATGCAGAAGATATCTATGAAGGAGCTCTGCAGATCAACGAAGAACGGTATGGCACAGAAGAGTATGAAGATTATGAGGAATTATCGGAAACAGAGACCGAGGTGGAGTAATTGAAATTCCGTATTAAAGATGAGATAAAAGGCCGGCTCCGTGTCCATCTGGACCGGCAAAGGCTGGACTGTGACCAGGCGGATTCCTTACAAAGATTTCTGGAAGAGATTCCCGGAGTATATAAGGTGAAAGTCTATGAACGGACGGCTGATGCTGCAATCTCCTATCGGGAAGACCGGGAATGGAAGGTTCGGGATAGTCTTTTGCATTCCCTCCGTAGATTTGATCTTATCAAAGAAACAGATGCAGGTGAAAAGCAAAAAGTAGTTTCCGGAAGAGTCCTAAACAAGGAATATAAAGAGCGGATGATCCAGAAAATATTGATGTGGACCGGCTGTCGGTTTTTTCTTCCCAGACCTCTATGTGCCCTACGAATGGGAATAAAATCATTATCCTTCCTTAAGAAAGGACTTTCTTCCTTAAGGAAAGGCAGGT
This sequence comes from uncultured Lachnospiraceae bacterium, assembly GCA_946538445.1. Lineage (GTDB taxonomy): Bacteria > Bacillota > Clostridia > Lachnospirales > Lachnospiraceae > Anaerobutyricum. The sequence goes on along the minus strand of CAMNGO010000080.1, from coordinate 7,660 downwards.
TGGAAGTGGAAGTACTGGATGCTACAGCAATTACTGTCTCCATAATCCGTGGAGACTATGGTACTGCGGGATCGGTCATGATGCTTCTCGAGATCGGGGAGATACTGGAAGAGTGGACTCACAAAAAATCGGTGGAAGACCTGGCCCGAACCATGGCCATCCATGTGGATAAGGTTTGGCTGCTAACGGATAATAAAGAGATTCTCGTGCCATGTGACCGGATACAGGAGAATGACTGTATCCACATTCACATGGGAAATGTCATCCCCTTTGACGGCTTGGTGGAATCCGGGGAAGCCATGGTGAATCAGGCATCTCTGACTGGGGAGCCTCTTCCGGTATGCAAATCTGAAGGCAGCTCCGTCTTTGCCGGGACTGTTGTGGAAGAAGGTTCCATCGTCATCCGCGTGAAACAGGTTGCAGGGGGGAGCCGCTATGAGAAGATCATCACTATGATTGAGGAATCAGAAAAGCTTAAATCAAACCTTGAAAGCCGGGCAGAGCAGCTTGCAGACCGACTGGTTCCTTATACTTTTCTGGGGACCGGCCTGGTGTACGCTTTGACAAGAGATGTAACAAGGGCACTTTCCGTCCTTATGGTTGATTTCTCCTGTGCTTTGAAACTGGCTATGCCCATATCCGTACTGTCAGCCATCCGGGAGGCCGGAAAGTATTGCATAACTGTAAAAGGAGGTAAGTTCCTGGAGTCAGTGGCAGAAACGGATACCATTGTATTTGATAAAACAGGCACACTGACTAAAGCAACTCCCAGAGTGGCGGATGTTGTCGCTTTTGGAAGCTGGGATCCCCAGGAAGCACTGCGCATAGCTGCCTGTCTGGAGGAACATTTCCCTCATTCTATCGCCAGGGCAGTGGTGGAAGAAGCTGCCAGCCGTGACCTTCATCATGAAGAAATGCATTCAGAGGTAGATTACATTGTTGCCCATGGCATCTCAACTTTTATCGAAGATAAAAAAGCCATTATAGGCAGTTATCACTTCGTGTTTGAAGATGAGGCTTGCAAGATTCCCCGTGGACAGAAACAGAAATTTAATGCACTGCCCACTCAGTACTCCCATCTTTATCTTGCAGTGGAAGGGAAACTTGCTGCCGTGATACTGATTGAAGATCCTCTCAGGGAGGAGGCTGCTGATGTAATCCATGGTCTGAGGAAGGCAGGATTCTCCCGGATTGTGATGATGACCGGGGATAGTGAAAAAACGGCAGCCACCGTGGCAGAAAAGATTGGCGTCGACTCTTATTATTCTGAAGTGTTGCCTGAAGATAAGGCACGTTTTGTAAACGAAGAGCGTAAAAAGGGCCATCATGTCATGATGATCGGTGACGGGATCAATGATTCTCCGGCACTGTCCGCAGCGGATGTTGGTGTTGCCATCAGTGACGGAGCTGCAATTGCAAGAGAAATTGCAGATATCACCCTGGGAGGAAATGACCTCTATTCATTGATTACGTTGCGTCTGATCAGCAAGGCATTGATGAGAAGGATCAGAAAAAACTATCGATCCATTGTAGGTATCAATTCTTCTCTGATTGCTATGGGTGTCGCAGGAATTATACAGCCTACAACTTCAGCTCTTTTTCACAATACAACAACACTTGTAATCGGAATGAAAAGTATGACTGATTTACTGTGATAAATAATGAAACAGAAAGGAAGAAGCTATGAAACAGCATAAATTTTGGGCATGGGCAACAGTTGTCTGTTTTTTGATGACCATGATGACCGGATACAAGAAGAAATAAGGAAATATAGTATAGTGAATACAAACGCCTTCTCTGTTTGTTTCGGAGAAGGCGTTTTTTATCAAACAGAAGTTAGTTATATCTAACACGTGTTGTTAATAGAGAAGAAAGGATGGTGATTCTATGAAAGAAAAGAAACAGAGTGACATAGCCGTACTACTTAAGTATGCAGGTAATTACAAAGGATTGACCTTTTTAGGCCTTGGTCTTTCTGCTGTTGCCATGGTTCTTGGCATGGCACCCTACATCTGTATCTGGCTGGTGGCAAGGGACCTGATTGCCGCCGCACCAAACTGGACTTTGGCTACAGAAATTGCAGATTACGGATGGATGGCCTTTGGATTTGCCGTGGCAGGAATAGTGGTCTATTTCGCCGCTTTAATGTGTACTCATCTGGCTGCTTTTCGCACAGCTTCCAATATCCGTAAACAGGGTATGGCACATTTGATGAAGACCCCTTTGGGCTTCTTTGATTCGAATGCTTCCGGTCTCATCCGAAACCGTCTGGATGGTGCTGCATCTGAGACAGAAACTCTTCTGGCCCACAACCTGGCGGATATTGTCGGTAGCACTGCTATGTTAATCTCCATGATAATCCTGATGGTCGTATTTGACTGGAGAATGGGTGTTGCATGCCTTTTATCGGCTGCTATTTCGATTTTAGCTATGTTTACCATGATGGGCGGTAAAAACGCAAAGCTCATGCAGGAATACCAGGCGGCTCAGGATGTGATGAGCAAGGCTGGCACGGAATATGTACGCGGAATTCCTGTGGTCAAGATTTTTCAGCAGACGGTGTATTCTTTTAAGGCTTTTAAGCAGGCGATAGAGGATTACAGTGCCAAAGCTGAGCATTATCAGGGGGACATATGCTGCCTGCCTCAGTCCGTGAATCTGACATTCACAGAAGGGGCATTTGTCTTTCTGGTGCCTGTTGCATTGCTGTTAGCACCAGGGGCCTTGAAAACAGGAAACTTCACAGGGTTTGTAACAAACTTCGCTTTTTACGCGGTGTTTTCTGCCATCATTTCCACAGCTCTGGCCAGGATTATGTTTGCGTCGAGCGGAATGATGCTGGCGAGCACCGCCTTGGCCCGGATTGATCAAGTCATGAGTGCCCCGGTGCTTAAAATTACTGATAACCCACTGATTCCTGTGGGCAACAGTGTGGAATTCAAAGATGTAAGTTTTACCTATGAAGGTTCTGATCTGCCTGCACTGGATCACGTTTCTTTCCTTGTGGAGCCAGGGCAGACAGTGGCGCTTGTCGGACCTTCCGGTGGTGGTAAGACTACAGCAGCAAGCTTGATCCCCCGTTTCTGGGACGTAAATTCCGGAAGTGTGTCAGTCGGCGGAGTGGATGTCCGTGAAACCGATCCCCATATGCTGATGGATCAGGTTGCCTTTGTCTTCCAGAATAACCGGCTATTTAAGGCAAGCGTCCTGGAAAATGTACGGGCGGCAAGACCGGATGCCTCACGGGACGAAGTACAGGCTGCCCTTACTGCAGCACAGTGCGATGATATCCTCGAAAAACTTCCGGACGGAATGGATACGGTCATCGGGACAGAAGGCACCTACCTTTCCGGAGGGGAGCAGCAGCGTGTAGCGTTGGCACGAGCAATTCTAAAGGATGCTCCAATTGTAGTTTTGGACGAGGCGACAGCCTTTGCCGATCCGGAGAATGAAGTCCTGATCCAAAAGGCATTTTCCGCACTGACAAAAGGCCGCACGGTCATTATGATTGCACATCGTCTGTCGACGGTTATCGGTGCGGATAAGATCATCGTGCTGGATTCCGGTCATGTGGCGGAAGAAGGGACCCATGTGCAACTTGCTTCAGCAGGTGGACTTTATGCAAGGATGTGGACAGATTACAATAAGGCTGTGAAATGGAAAATCTCTCATGGAGAGCCGACGAAGTCTGCTTTGCAGGGAGAGGAGGTGGAGTAAATGTTCGGGAAATCATTTCAGAGGAAATATGCTCTTACTGATCAGGGTATAAGAAATACAAAAAAAGGTACGTTTTGGACGGTTATCGTTAACCTCATCGTGATGGGCGGCATGGGAATCCTGTATCTGATGATGGCAGAATACATGGCTGTTCTGACCGACGAAGAAGAATTGCCGAAGGCGTCCACCTTTATCCTTTTAGTATTGACATTTCTGATCCTTTCGATACTGACTCACCTGCAACAATATCGTTCCACATACGGTCTGGTTTATGGTGAGGTTAAAACAGTCCGTATCGGATTGGCTGAACGGTTAAGAAAACTTCCGCTGGGTTATTTTGCCAAGCGGGATCTGGCAGATCTCACAGAGACCATCATGGGAGATGTAAATCGTCTGGAACATGTCTGGTCCCATTGTCTTGGATATCTTTACGGATCATACATTTCTACAGCAATCATAGCAATCGGCATGCTGATCTATAACTGGCGTATGGCACTGGCTTGCCTGTGGGGAGTCCCGGTAGCTTTTGGTCTGCTGTTCGGCAGCAGGAAACTGGCCAAACGTAATTCCGAGTTGACCAAGGCAGCAGGAATTCAGGTGGCTGACGGTATCCAGGAAACCCTGGAGAATATCCGTGAGATCCGTGCGACGAATCAGGAAGATCGTTTTCTGAGAGTTCTAAATGATAAGATTGACTACCATGAAAAGACTATGATCCATGGGGAACTCTCAACCGGTATATTTGTCAATGCGGCCAGCGTTATTATGAGGCTGGGCGTGGCTACCACAATCCTGACAGGATCGAATCTGATTCTGTCCGGTCAGATTGACTTTATGATTCTTTTCATGTTCCTGTTGGCAATCACCCGAATCTACGCACCCTTTGATCAGGCCTTGGCTTTAATAGCAGAAATGTTCATGTCACAGGTCTCCGCAAGCCGGCTGATGGAAATCTATGACGCAAAAACAGCGGAAGGTGTTGAATCTTTCAGCCCGGATGGTCACGATATCACATTTGAAAATGTGCGATTTGCATACGATAATGAACAGGTCTTACATGGAGTCAGTTTTATTGCAAAAGAGGGTGAGGTAACAGCACTTGTGGGTCCCTCAGGGTCAGGCAAGAGTACCTGCGCAAGATTGGCTGCCCGACTGTGGGATATATCTGAAGGCAGTATCAAGGTTGGGGGAGTAGATATCAATTCTGTTGATCCTGAAGTGCTGCTTACAGATTACTCCATGGTATTTCAGGACGTGGTCCTTTTTGACGACACCGTTATGGAGAATATCCGTCTTGGGAAGCATGGCGCTACAGATGAAGAGGTCCTTGTCGCTGCAGCTGCCGCCAACTGTGATGAATTTGTTGAAAAGCTACCTCAAGGTTACGCAACGCCAATCGGTGAGAATGGAGCAAAACTTTCCGGCGGTGAGCGTCAGCGCATCTCTATAGCCAGGGCGCTTCTGAAAAACGCCCCGATTGTCCTGTTGGACGAGGCCACAGCTTCTCTTGATGTGGAAAATGAGACTAAGGTTCAGGAAGCTCTTTCCCGGTTGCTTGTTGGTAAGACTGTATTGGTTATCGCCCATCGCATGCGCACTGTGGAGGCAGCGGATAAGATTGTGGTCATTGTGGATGGCAAAGTTGCGGAAGAGGGCAGCCCCAATGAATTAATTGCAAAAGAGAACAGTATCTTCAGACGCATGACACAGCTTCAAAACACTGGAGCAGCATGGAGTATTTGACACATATAGATAATAATTTAAGGTGTTCCTACAACCGGTAGGAGCACCTTTTTCAATTTCCGATAATATGCTATACTCCTATTAAATAAATGATAACAAGACATTATTGAGGGGAAAGAACATGAAGAAGCAGATGATAATATCATTAGTGTTCGTTTTTGTGGTGATGGTATTTACAGCAGGATGTTCCAATCACACACTGAAGACTGAGGAAACTGATTCGGAAAACAAGCAACCCATTTCTGTAAAAGTTTTGATTCTTCCGAAATTTGAGGTGGATGAACTCACAGGAGATTTTCCGGGAGAAGCCCAGCTGTTTTATGAGGGATATCTTGACGGAGGAGATGTTTATGAGATTGAGGGACGCTCGGATATAGGTAAGTTGTATTACAAAGATGGTGTGGCTATGTGCCTTACCGGACAGGGAAAGGTCAATTCCGCTTTAACCACGGCAGCTGTCTTATCGGACAAACGCTTTGATTTCTCCGAAGCATATATATTGTCTGTCGGCTGCGGAGGTTCGGCGGAAGGATATGGAATCTTCGGCGATGTCTTTGTGATTACAGCTGCAGTGGATTTTGATCTTGGGCATCGGGCAGATCCGCGGGAGATAAGTAAGGAAACGGAAACCACATGGTTTCATGATGAGAGCTTCGATGACAGTTCCGTCATCCGGCTGGATCAAAGTCTTACGGACCGTGTATTTGAAAGAGTGAAAAATGTACCGTTGGAGACAACCGAACGGACAGAAAGATTTCTCGACAAAGAATATCCCGGGGAAGAATGGGCCCAGAGGCCGCCCCAGGTAATGCGCGGCACAACCGTGACAGGCGATAATTTTTGGAAAGGCAAATATGACCATCAAAACGCCCTCCTGATCACTGAAACATATGATTGCAAAGATCCGTTTTCTATTACTGAAATGGAGGATGTTGCGGTTGGTCAGGCAGTGAAAAGTTTCGGATTACTTGACCGTCTGATTATACTTCGGGTGAGTGTCAATATGGATGTATTCCCAAGTGACATAACACCTGAAATGATGTGGGGACCGGAATCCGATGATCATCTTGCATCGGAAGACAGCATGGAGTCTGTGGACATCTTTGAAACGGCGATGCAGAATTGCTTTGACACAGGGAAAGTATTGATTGATGCAATACTGGAGGGGGAACTATGAAAGTAATTGATTTAACACATGTTATAGAAAGTAAGATGCCGGTTTATCCGGGGACGGAGCCACCGGCTTTAGAACCAGTTGCTATTTACGAAAAAGATGGATTTAAAGAAACAAGAATTTCCATGACCACGCACACAGGAACTCACATGGATTCCCCGGCACACATATACCGTGGCATGACTACGCTGGATACTTTCCCACCGGAACAATTCATCGGAAAAGCATTAGTTATTGATTGTACATCTGTAAGTGAGGGCGGATTGATTACAATGGATCATTTAACCCCATATGGAGATAAAGTGAAAACCGCCGACTTTCTATTGTTTTACCTAGGATGGGACGAAAAATGGGGCACAGATGCATACTTTGGAGATTATCCCTGTATTGAAGATTCTGTCCTGGATTTCATTCTTGCAGGAGACTACAAAGGGATTGGATTCGATGCGATTAGTATTGATCCTATTGCAGATGTTAACATTACACGGCATAAAAAACTCTTTATGAACAAAGATATCGTGAACATAGAAAATCTCTGTAACCTTGGACTTTGTGGTTCTGAATTGTTCTGGTTCAGCTGTTTCCCTCTGAAACTAATTAATAGCGACGGCGCCCCAATCCGTGCTGTTGCATGGTTTGAATGATATTCACGGAAAGCTTCATCAATATTATGAGTCTATAACTCAATGAGATCACCGTCATCGGGAACCCAAATGTTACCATGGAAGTAGTTGCCGGCTTCTTTGGTATAAAGTTCCCGGCGTTTTCCGTAGGTACCATCTTCCGTATGCCATAGAACCAGGTTTTTCACATGATTTCTTTCTGCTATTTCTGCCGCTTCTTTTACAGTCTGATGGCTGTATTGGTATGCATGGTAGAGGGGCTCTTCATCTTTTCTTCATGGTCGAAGACCGGGACGAAAAAAATCCTTCGATCCAGATACTCCTGACTTCTCCTCTTCAGGATCATCCTGCACACAGCCTTTATCTTATCCAGCACTTCACTATGGCCATAGAGGAAAAAATC
>CAMNGO010000079.1 GCA_946538445.1 uncultured Lachnospiraceae bacterium | reverse complement strand
TGGACCTGAAGATGCGCAAGGAGATGCAGCTGGAACTGAAAGCCATGCATGATGAGCTTGGAATCACGTTCATATATGTAACTCACGATCAGGAAGAAGCCCTCACCATGTCGGATAAGATCGTAGTTATGTCCGAAGGACGGATCCAGCAGGTGGGTACACCGGAAGATATCTACAATGAACCTGCTACGGTTTTCGTGGCGGACTTTATCGGTGACAGCAATATCTTTAACGGTATCATGACAGGGAATAAGAAGGCCAGATTCTGCGGAGCAGAGTTTGACTGTGTGGATGAGTTTGAGGAAGGAACCCACATCACTGCGGTGGTTCGTCCGGAAGACGTGCTTTTTACAGAACCCTCCCTTGGCCGGATACGTGGTGTCGTCACCTCTGTGATCTTCAAAGGGATTCATTATGAGATTATCGTGGAATCCGGCAAAAATGAGATTGTGGTTCAGACGGTACATGCCGCCAAAGTGGGGGACCGTGTGGGAATGAACGTGGATCCGGACAGTATCCATCTTATGATTGCTGAGGATAACACGAATTTCTTCCCGGCCACCATCAACTCGGATTATAAACTGGAATACAATGACAAGATCCTGGATGTGGACCTTACGAAGATCATCCGGGGAAGTTCTCTTTCGGAGGAGGGCCGACTGATGGATTCCAACGGGGATGAGATTGACCGTCGCAGGACAAAGATCCTGGCCTCCATCTCCCCGCAGGATATTTCGATGACGGATGATATCCGGGAGGGTATGGTGGATGGATTCATCAGTAATCTGATCTATAAGGGAGACCATTACAGCTATGTCATTCATACGGATCTGGAACAGGATTTTGTGGTGGATGACGAATATTTATGGAACATGGACGACCATGTCGGTCTGATCATGCCCATTGATAAAATATCATTTTCCGTAAAACGATAAGAGAGGAGCATACAAGATGCGTCGTTATTCTTTCTCCAGAAAACAGCTTGCAATTCCATATGCGGTCTACCTGCTTTGTTTTGTGGTGGCTCCTTTATTTGTGCTGATGTTTTATGCCTTTACCAATGCAGCCGGTCAGTTCACTTTTAAGAATCTCACCATGTTTTTCACGGATCCCAACACCCTGGGAACCTTATTCTACAGTCTTGGGATCGCCTTTGTAACCACATTATGCTGTCTGCTGTTGGCTTATCCCACAGCCTATATCCTGGCTCACAGCCAGCTTAAGAATAAATCGGTGATGCTTATGGTATTTATCATGCCTATGTGGATCAATTTTTCCCTGCGTATCACTGCTTTGAAGGAAATCCTGTCTCTGCTGGAGGGAAACCTTGCCTATCATCCCTTCCTGAATGCTATCATCGGTATGACTTACGATTTCCTGCCCTTCATGATCCTGCCCATCTATAATACTATAGTAAAACTGGATCCCTCTCTTGCGGAAGCTTCCAGAGATCTGGGTGCAAATGAGTTTCAGTCCTTTTTGAAGATTACCCTGCCTTTGTCACTGCCTGGTATCATCAGCGGGGTTGCCATGGTATTTCTTCCGGCCATGACGAACTATGTAGTGCTTGACATGCTTTATAACAGCACATACATCATGGGAAGCCTGATTGGAAGTTATTTTGCTGCTTATAACTGGCACGGAGGTTCGATGATCGCCCTGATCCTTCTGGCAATCATCTGTATCTTTACCATATTCACAAACGGGTTCGGAAGCCAGGATGAGAACAGAGGAGGCGTATTATTATGATGAAAAAAACGATCAAGACTATAATAATCGCGCTGGTTCTGACCTTCATCTATGCTCCCATCCTGATTCTGGCGGTATATAGTTTGACCAATGCCACACAGATCGGGGCCATTCGGGCATTTTCTTTCCATAATTATGTGACATTATTCACGACGGAAGAACTGATCCACATGATCCTGGGAACTATCCTGTTGGCACTTGTTTCTGCTCTGTTGTCCACCATCCTTGGAACTTTGGGCGCTGTCGGTGCTTTCTATTCCGGCCGACGAACGTCTACCTTTATAAATACAACCAATCAGATTCCTGTGGTTAATGCAGATGTGGTCACCGGTTTTTCCATCTGTATCCTGCTGGTGATCGTACTGGGAATCAATAAGGAAACCTACCTTCCCCTGGTCATCGGTCATGTGACCTTATGTGCACCTTTTGTGTATCTTTCGGTCATACCGAAATTAAAGCAGTTGGATCCCAGGATCTACGAAGCTGCTCTGGATCTGGGAGCAACACCTTTTGTAGCTCTCACTAAAATCGTTATCCCTCAGATATCTCAGGGTATCGTATCAGGCTTTGCCCTGGCCATCACTTTATCTCTGGATGATTATTTTATCGCGACCTACACGAAACCTTCTACATTCGATACCATCAGTACCTACGTGGTAAATGCAACCAAGGGAGCACAGACCAAGATCAAGACGGCGCTCTGGGCGCTGTCCACGGTCATCTTCCTGATTGTGGTCCTGATCGTTATCATTTCAAATTACCGTACAAGTTATAAGAATCGGTCGAAAGGAGAGGAGCGGTATTATGAGAAAGGGATATGATCGCCACAGATTTCTGCCTGAAAAATCTCTTACCCTTCTTCTGATTATGAGCATTCTCTTGTCTTTTTGTCCCAAAATGACCACAAGCGCTGCCAGAAAGGATAAGATTATCCTGCGGGTCAGCAACTGGGAAGAATATATTGATGAGGGTGACTGGGACGAAGTGATAGACCTGGACAGCGGAGATATCATCGGGAAGAACAATATCATTGATGACTTTGAAGAATGGTATTATGATACCTATGGCAGGGAAGTGGAAGTGGCTTACTCAGCCTTTGGTTCCAATGAAGAATTCTACAACATGTACACCTTGGGAAATAAGTACGATCTGGTTTGTCCCTCCGAGTACATGATGATGAAACTCGCCATGGAAGACCAACTGCAGCCTTTGTCCAAGTCTTTCTTTGACAAAAATGATCCGTATAATTATTATATTAAGGGAGTATCCCCATATATCCAGGACATCTTTGAAAGAAGTACCATAGATGGGCAACCATGGTCTGATTATTTTGCAGGATATATGTGGGGAATTACCGGGGTTGTATACAATCCGGAGTATGTGACGGAGGAGGACGCTTCTTCCTGGTCCATTCTCACTAACCCCAGATTCAAAAGGCAGGTCACCATAAAAGACAGTGTGAGAGAAGCTTATTTCGCTGCAGTGGGAGCCATCAAATCAGATCTGCTGACTTCAGAAGCATTCCTGAATGATCCCAACTATAAGGAAAACCTGGAACGGGAGATGAATGATACTTCGGATGAAACCATAAAAGCAGTACAGGATTATCTTCAGAAGGTAAAGGATAATACCTATTCCTTCGAATCCGATGCCGGGAAAGCTGACATGATCACAGGGAAAGTCGTCGCCAATTATCAGTGGTCCGGAGACGGAGTATACACTTTGGATCAGGCGGAAGAAGATGACCTGTATCTGTCATTTGCTGTTCCCAAAGAATCCACCAACATCTATTTTGACGGGTGGTGTATGCTTAAATCAGGTATCCAGGATGATCCGGCCAAACAGCATGCAGCGGAAGCTTTTATCAACTTTATGTCAAGGCCGGACAGTGTCATCCGCAACATGTATTATATCGGTTTTACATCCTGCATCTCCGGCGGGGATGATCCCAGGATCTTCGAATATGCCGACTGGTGTTTCAGCGCTGAGGAAGATGAGGAGGATGTGACAGAATATCCTCTGGGATATTTCTTCTCCGGTGATCCGGAGGATGAAGACTATGTGATCTGTGCACCCACAGACCAGGTAAATAGGCAGCTGTTTTCTCAGTATCCGGATGAGAAGACGATATCCAGATCTTCCATCATGGTATATTTTGATAAAGAAACCACGGAGAAACTGAATCAGATGTGGATCAATGTGCGGTGCTATAATATCAAAAAGATTCCTCTGTGGATATGGATCCTGACCGGTCTTGGGATCGCAGGATGCGCTTTGTGGTACCTGAGGAAAAAGATGCAGAAGGATTATTGAAGTATTTGTGACCCGGCAGATCAGTCATGCCATGCAGGATCGGGAAGGGAAGTGGAGTAGATATGGAAAGAAGAAATAGGATCGTGTATCCGGGATTCATCCTCCTGTTCTTTATACTCTTATTCTGCCTTTCTTCCCCCTCAGAAGCTTATTGTCTGCAGGATACGGAGCTGGGGGATGACTTAAAGGCCTGCTTTCTGCCTTCCGGCAATTATTACGGGCCCCAGTCTCAAGGTTTTTGTTTTGCCGGGGACAGTATCATCTACACAAGGTACACGGCGGACTATACCACCACGACCTATGTAATTCTGGATGCAAAAACCATGAAGGAGAAAAAATGCCAGTCCTTCAACACCCTTCACTCCAATTCACTGACCTATAACTCCAATACAAAAGAAGTGGTCTGCGTCTCCAAGAAACATGCCTACGTCTTCTCTTTTGACGGGGAATCCCTGGAACTGACCGCGGATCACTATATGAATCACAACTGTCCTAAGATTGCCTATGTCAGTTCAGAAGATACCTATTATCTCGGAACCAGTACCGTCGTTTATAAAACAAAAGACTTTGAAAGGCTGACACCTGCATTTCATGTTCCTCAGGTTGCGGTCAATCAGGGGATGGCATCAGATGGGGTCAATCTGTATATCGTCTGGTACAGTGTGGCTAACTGCAGTATCTACGAGTACACCTCATCAGGGCAGCTGGTGGAAGTCTTTACTCTGAGATCTTCCAGCTACCGGGAGATTGAAGAGCTGGACTTTTATGGACCGCACATCTATCTGAACATAGAGAACAGCGGGAGTCTCAGTGGAATCTACAAAGTGAAGAATACCCACGATTATGATGAATGGGACGTGCTGCAGAAACCTACCTGCACCAGTCCCGGAAGAAAGCGCCACGTCTGTAAACGATGCGGCAAGAAAGAAGAAAAAAACATGGATCCTACGGGTCATGTCTTCGGAGAATGGGAGACCGTTCATATGCCGGATGTCCTGCATCATGGTATTATGCAACGAACCTGTTTCCGATGTGGCCTGGAGGATGATGTGATGATCGATCCCATCGCCCCGGATATTTCCATGGATGAATCTGAGCTGATCCTTGGCAGAAATGATACGGCCGAGGCCAGAGAAGTGGAACTGGGAAAAGGGGATTATATAGAAAAATGGACCAGCAGTGATCCGTCGGTTGTTTTTGTGGATCTGGACGGCAGTATCTGCGCGGAAGATTTCGGAAAGGCCGTGATCACCTGCTATTCTGCCGGGGGAGTTTCTGCTTCCTACACGGTAAAAGTGTCCATTTTAGAAAGCATATTCTAGTATGTGAGAAAATGACAGAGGAGAAACCTTGAAAGATTTAGCATTACGAGAAGAAACCTTACTTACTATAGAAAAACCGGTCCGCTATATCGGCGGAGAAGTGAATTCGGTGGAATATGAACCGGATTTTCTTAAGAAACTGCGCAGGGAAGATACCATCAGGTTTGCCATGTGCTTTCCGGATGTCTATGAGATCGGCATGTCCCATCTGGGCATGAAGATCATCTATGATATGATGAACCGCAGGGAAGACATCTTATGTGAGCGTGTCTTTTCCCCCTGGATGGACCTGGATCAGGAGATGAGAAGAGACAGAATCCCTTTGTTTGCACTGGAAAGCCAGGATCCTGTCTTTCTTTTTGACTTCCTGGCCATCACCATCCAGTATGAGATGTGTTACACCAATATCCTCCAGATTCTGGATCTGTCCCAGATCGGCATCTATGCCAGGGACAGAAGGGAGGATGCGCCCATTGTGATCGGAGGGGGACCTTGTACTTACAATCCGGAGCCCCTGGCCGACTTCTTTGATATCTTCTATATCGGAGAAGGGGAGACGGTGTATTATGACCTGATGGATCTGTACAAAGAACATAAGAAATCGGGCGGAAGCCGGGCTGACTTTCTCCACAAGGCAGCAGCCACGATCCCGGGAATCTATGTGCCTTCCCTTTATGAGACTACTTATCATGAGGATGGTACCATCGATACATTTGAGCCCATCTATCCGGACGTGCCAAGGACTATCCTGAAACAAGTCCAGGTGGATCTCAGCCATACCTTCTACCAGGATAAGCCATTGGTGCCTTTCTTAAAAGTAACCCAGGACCGCTGTGTTCTTGAGATACAGAGAGGATGTACCAGGGGATGCCGGTTCTGCCAGGCGGGTATGATCTACCGCCCCAACCGGGAAAGGGATCTTGACTATCTGGAAAAACTGGCAGATACCATGCTGGATGCCACAGGAAACGATGAGATTTCCCTGAGTTCCTTAAGCTCCAGCGATTTCCGGAAATTGCCGGAATTATGTAATTATCTGATCGATAATTATCGGAGTAAAAATATAAATATCGGACTGCCTTCCCTCAGGATCGATGCTTTCTCCCTGGATGTCATGAGCAAAGTTCAGGATGTGAGAAAAAGCAGTCTCACCTTTGCCCCGGAAGCCGGTACCCAGCGTATGAGGGACGTGATCAACAAAGGCCTGACCCGGGAGGTAATCCTCCAGGGAGCCAGAGAAGCCTTTATGGGCGGCTGGAATAAAGTGAAACTTTACTTTATGATGGGCTTGCCCACAGAGAGGGAAGAGGATATGAAAGGGATTGCCCATCTATGTGAGGATGTGGCCATGACTTATTATAAACTGGATAAAGAGTACCGAAAGGGAAAGGTATCCGTGGGTGCCAGCTGTTCTTTCTTCGTACCCAAACCATTTACCCCCTTCCAATGGGCGCAGATGTGTGACCCGGAAGAATACCAGCGCAGAGCCCATCTGGTAAATGATGAATTTAAAGCCCAGCATAATCACCGAAGCCTGTCATTTAAATGGCATGACGCCAAGACAACGGTTCTGGAGGGCATTCTTGCCCGGGGAGACCGGCGGCTTTGTAAAGTGATCTATGATGCATATCATAAAGGGTGTCTCTATGATGCCTGGACAGAGTATTTTCATTATGACCGATGGCTGGAGAGCCTGGAGGAAAACCATCTGGATTATCATTTCTACACAAGCAGGGAGAGGAGTCTTGACGAAGTCTTTCCATGGGATTTCATTGATATCGGCGTGACCAAAAACTTCCTGAAACGGGAATGGAATCGGGCAATGGAAGAGAAGACAACTCCGAATTGCCATGAGAAGTGTTCCGGCTGCGGAGCGGCGAGATTCGGAGGAGGTGTCTGCTATGAAAGCAAGAATCAAGTGGTCTAAGACCGGTATCCTGAAATTCATCGGTCACCTGGATGTTCAGCGGTATTTCCATAAAGCTATGCTGCGTGCCGGGTTACCCGTATCCTTCTCCAAAGGATTGAGTCCCCACCAGATCATGAGCTTTGCGGCACCGCTTGGAATCGGTATGACCAGCCAGGGCGAATATGTGGATGTCAGCTTTGACTGGAGTTATACCAGCCGGGAGATGATGGACCGTCTCAATGCTGTCATGAAGGAAGGAATCAGTATTCTGGAGTTCAAGCAGATTGAGGAGAAAGAAAAAAACTGTATGTCGGTAACCGCTGCGGCGGATTATCTGGTGACATTCCGGGGAGGCCATTATTTCGAGGAGGCCTTCACCAAACGATGTGAACCCTTCTTCTTCCAGGAGGAGATCCCCATCTTAAAAAAGACCAAGCGCAGTGAGAAAATCGTGGATATCTCCCCAATGATCCTGGCAATTCATTCTCAGGATGATGGCATCTTCATGAAACTGGTGACCGGAAGTGCCCAGAATCTGAAACCCCACACAGTGATGGAGGCATTCTGTAATTATCTGGGATATGATTATGACCCTCTGGGTTTCCAGTATCATCGCCTGGAGACCTACCTGGAGAAAGAAGGCAGGCTGTTGCCTCTGGGCTCGGTAGGCTGGGATATTACGGAAGAGATAAAACCATCGGATACAGGCAAAGGAGAAGCTGCCAAGTATGAATAAACTGGTCATAACTTCCAAAGAGGATATCATATACTACGGCTATTTCCGGGATGGAAAAGCGGTGGAGTTATATTGTGAAAAGAGATTGTCTGACAGTCTTCTGGGAAACATTTATGTGGCCAGGGTAGAAAAGGTGGCAGAAGGGATCCGGGGAGCCTTTCTGGAACTGACTCAGGACCAGAAAGCATACTATAATATCTCTTATTCCGACCACCCCATAAAATTCACACCTAAGCATGAAAATGAGCTTCGCGGGGGAGACTTGATCCTGGTACAGGTTCGTAAGGATGCCGTGAAGACGAAACTGCCTGTGGTGGATGGCAATGTAAGGATTGCAGGAAAATATTATGTCCTGACCCTGGGGAGAAAAGGACTCAGTCTGTCCAAAAAGATCAGGGATACAGAAGAACGAAAACGCCTGGAGATTATCACAAAGGATTATATAGAAGACAAATCCCCCCTGGAATATGGTATCGTGATCCGCACTAATG
>CAMNGO010000078.1 GCA_946538445.1 uncultured Lachnospiraceae bacterium | reverse complement strand
AGAGATTTCAGGCTGGAAAGAAGGGGATACTTTTGAGATCCTCGGACCATTGGGCAATGGCTTCTCTCCGGGAAAAGGCCGCGCCATCATCGTGGGTGGCGGAATCGGTGTACCCCCTATGCTGGAACTTGCCAGGCAGATGGAGGGAGAGAAAACGGTGGTATTAGGATACCGGGACAGGGATAGTATGTTCCTGAAAGAAGAATTTGAAGCCATAGCAGACGTAAAGATCTCTACGGATGACGGTTCCGCAGGGATTCGCGGAACGGTGGTGGATGCCATCCGGGAGTACGGTGTAGAAGGGGACACCATCTATGCCTGCGGCCCTATGCCCATGTTGAAAGCTTTGGCGGAATATGCCGGCGAACATGGAATGGAGGCCCAGATCTCTCTGGAGGAGAGGATGGCCTGTGGTGTCGGTGCATGTCTGGGATGTATCGTGAAGACAAAGTCCAGGGATCACCACACCAATGTAAATAATCGAAGAATCTGTAAAGACGGACCTGTTTTTGATGCAAAGGAGGTGTCATTTTCATGAATCTGAGCGTGACATTAGCCGGAAAAACTTTTAAGAATCCCATAACGACTGCCTCCGGAACATTTGGTTCAGGAGCAGAATACGAGGAGTTCGTGAACCTGTCCGCCCTGGGAGCAGTCACCACAAAAGGCGTGGCTAATGTACCCTGGGAAGGTAATCCTACACCCAGGGTAACGGAAACTTACGGGGGAATGCTGAATGCAGTAGGCCTGCAGAATCCGGGGATAGACCTGTTTTGTAAAAGGGATATTCCACATCTTCTGGAAAAGAAAGCATCCATCATTGTCAATGTATGCGGGAGGAGTGCTGAGGATTATGAGGAAGTGGTTGAGAGACTGGCAGATGAACCGGTTGACCTCTTGGAAATCAATGTGTCCTGTCCTAATGTAAAGGAAGGAGGGATTGCCTTTGGTCAGAATCCGGATGCCCTCTATGAGATCACCCGTAGAGTGAAAGCCAAGGCAAAACAGCCCATCGTCATGAAACTGAGTCCCAATGTGACAGATATCACGGAGATGGCAAGAGCAGCAGAAGCAGGCGGAAGTGATGCCCTGTCTTTGATTAACACCCTAACCGGCATGAAGATAGACATCCATCGCCGCAGATTTGTGCTGGCAAACCGGACAGGAGGACTGTCAGGACCTGCCATTCATCCTGTGGCCGTACGTATGGTCTACCAGGTCCATAAGGCATGCAAGCTTCCCATTATCGGTATGGGTGGTGTCATGACCTGGGAGGATGCCGTGGAGTTAATGATGGCAGGAGCGACCATGGTTGCAGTGGGAACAGCTAATTTCCATAATCCGAGAGCCACCATGGAGGTCCTGGAAGGGATAAAAAGATATATGGAGCAGTATCACATCGAGGATATCCGTGATATTATCGGATGCATGGAGTGAGAACTTCCCATTGATTCAGTCTTTTATTGATGGTATATTAGATGAGAAGCAGCTCATGTTGATTTAAAAATATAATAGTTGATCGAATTGATATATATAGGAGGTTTAATAAAGGATGGAAGGATATAAGCAGGACTTTATCGAGTTTATGGTGGAGAGTAACGTATTAAAATTCGGAGAGTTCACTTTGAAAAGCGGCAGAAAATCCCCCTTCTTCATGAATGCAGGCGCATATGTAACCGGCAGTCAGCTTCGACGCCTGGGGGAATATTACGCCAAAGCCATCCATGATAAATATGGTGATGACTTCGATGTTCTTTTTGGACCTGCCTATAAGGGCATACCTCTGGCAGTAGTTACGGCCATAGCATTCAGTGATCTTTACGGGAAGGAGATCCGTTATTGTTCTGACAGGAAAGAGGCCAAAGATCATGGAGCTGACAAGGGAAATTTCCTGGGAGATAAATTGAAGGATGGAGACCGGGTTGTCATGATCGAAGATGTGACTACTTCCGGCAAATCCATGGAGGAGACGGTTCCAAAGGTAAGAGGAGCAGCCAAGGTCGAAATCGTCGGTCTTATGGTTTCCCTGGATCGGATGGAGATCGGTAAGGGCGGTCAGAAATGCGCCCTGGATGAAGTGAAAGACCTTTACGGTTTTGATACAAACGCAATCGTCACCATGGCGGAGGTTGTCGAGCACCTTTATAATAAACCATGTCAGGGAAGAATCGTGATCGATGATAATCTGAAGGCTGCCATTGATGCCTATTATGAACAGTATGGGGCCGGACAGAAAGCAGAATAAAGAATCAGAACAGGAGGGATATCCCTATGAATGAAAAGGTGTTTAAGGTATTAGGTCAGGTAGGTGCTTCCGATATTACCATCGGGATCATTATGATCATCACAGGAGTTGCTGTAGGTATTCTGGCTATCATCAACGGAGCCAGGACCCTGAAAACCAAGAATAAGATTATGATATGACTGAGAAAGCAGGAGCTGTTACAGTTCCTGCCTTGATTTATTTATAACTGTCTTTATTTGTAAACAGATTGGAAAGAAAACGTGAAAGCTAAGAACAAAAGGAAACTGATCAGTGTACTGAGCTTTATAACCATTGTATTATACGGCGTGATCATCATTTATTTCACCTTGTTTTCCGACCGGTTCGGAAGAGTAGATATCGGCAGCTACCAGTATAATCTGGTACCTTTTAACGAGATCCGCCGCTTTGTGACCTATCGCCATTATGTTTCAACCCGTTCCTTTATCCTTAATATCTGCGGTAATTTTCTGGTTTTCGCTCCTTTGGGATTTTTGCTGCCGATCTGGTACCCAAAGGCAATCAGGTGGTATCAGATCATCCTGTACTCCTTCTTCTTCAGCTTGTGTATTGAGCTTATGCAGCTTTATACCAGGGTTGGGGTGTTTGATGTGGATGACCTGATCATGAATACGACCGGTGGGTTTCTAGGTTGGATTCTCTACTGCATCCTTTATTTTATCTTTCGCAAACGCAGGAGGAAGAAACGATCATGAGAAGAAGACGTCGAAGAGAAAGAGGAGATATTCTTTCAGGGAATATGTTATCCTTTTCCAATAAAAAAGTATCGAGAAATGCCTTGTTTACCTTCTGGCTGGGAGTCGTCTGTCTGCTTGGACTGGTCATTTTGACCCTGGTGGCATTCAAGACCGGAGGAAAGTTAGGCATTGCAGGAGGTGCTCTGGGCTGTATTTTTGTGGTGCTGGCATTTTTCGGAGTACTGTGGGGAGTTGCCAGTTACGATGAGGCCAGAACTTCCCAGAATTTCAAGATTCCAGGAATCTGTATAAATATCATTGTCATTTTTCTGGGAATTACTTTTATTATGTTGTGACGAAAGGAAATTGTGTTATATATGGATAATAAGATACTGATCGATGACAGGGCAGAAGAACTCCTGGAGAGATATGAGCTGGCCGGCAGCAGGCTGAAAGAAATTGCAGATGGGGAGATGTCGGATATGGGAGAAGCCCTGCAGCTTTATTTTCAGAGGATTTCCAGCTTTCTGACAGGCTGTCTGGACTTATATGAAAAAGTATCTGCCGGCATTCTCGCAGGGATGTCATTCGAGGAATGTCAGGAAGAAAACCGGTCTTATTACCGGGACATTCTTCCGGATCATTATGAAAACTCTTTTGCAAATCCTGATTTTGCGGTGAAAACCCTTGGGGAAGACTACGGAAAACTGCTCTGTTTTCTGTATACAGAATTAAGATCCCTGAGAGTATATGCCTTTGAACAGGACAGATATAAGATGACCATCTTGCTGGAACTGTTCCTGGAGATCTATGGGATGTTTGCCGGTGACAAGGTGACCCATAAACAGTTGAGGGAAACGATCTACTGGTTTTTATATGATTATGCCGAGGAATTCTGCGCAGGGCGTGTGCGCCAACAGATGGATCCTCAACTTTGTTTTGCCACCGATATCATTATGAATTCCGACCTGACAGATCTGCGCTATCTGTATCGTTATGGTGAATATATATCGGAAGATGAGTTAGAGACTGCGGAATATCTGAATACATTGCCTGAGGAGGAGATCGATGCTATCGCCCGCACATTTACGGAAGGATTCCGAAGAGGGTTTGTATTGAAAGGGGTAGATCTCACGACAAAAAGTATCGTGAATATTCATTACCACCTTGGCTTTGAAAGGATTATCCGTGCGGTGATTCTTCAATTCAGAGAGATGGGACTTCAGTCGGTCCTTTTCCGAAGCGCCGCAAGCACTTTGAATAAGAAACAGAATATCAAATCCGGTTATCAGTCCGAGAGTCCAAATGAACAGTATGAGTATGATCATCGCTTTGACGATGCCCTCTATCTGGATAAACGGATGGTGGACCGCAAGATCGATTGTATGAAGAAAGGCTATGAGGCATTCCGGGAACAGGCTGCAGGATATGCAGGCCCGGCTGTCATGGAAGTATTCGGGAGAGTGCCTTTTAGTCCTGTGCGAAAGGAGACTGCCTGCAGGCTCAGTCAGCGCCAGCAGAATCTCAGTGTGGAATATGCTTCCTTAGCAAGCGAGCTGGCGAATCAATACATCAACCAGGAGGAGAGAAGTTTCTCTATCATCGCCTACCCCACGCCTGCCATAGGAGAAAAGTTCCCGGAGATCTTTCATGAGATTGAGAAGGTCAATAATCTGGATAACGATAAGTATGAGAGGATTCATCAGAGCATCATTGATGTGCTGGACAAAGCGAAAGAGGTACATATCCTGGGGCGCGACCGGAATATGACTAACATCACGGTAGCCCTGCAGCCTGTGGAGGATCTCAGCACACAGACCGGATTTGAGAACTGTCTGGCAGATGTGAATATCCCGGTGGGTGAAGTATTTACCTCACCACAGCTGAAAGGAACCAACGGTCTGCTTCATGTATCTGAGGTATATCTGGAAGGCTTCTGCTATAAAGACCTTAAAATCCAGGTGGAAGACGGAATTATCACAGATTACAGCTGCGCTAATTTTCCAAATCCGGAAGAGGGGAAGGCACTGATCGAGGAGAATATCCTTTATAACCATCCCACACTTCCAATGGGTGAGTTCGCCATCGGGACCAACACCACGGCTTTTGTAATGGCAAATAAATATCATATTCAGGATAAGCTTCCGATTCTCATCGCAGAGAAGACGGGGCCCCACATGGCATTTGGTGACACCTGCTACTCCCATAGCGAATCAGTCAGAGTTTTTAACCCGGATGGGAGGGAAGTGATTGCCAAGGAGAATGACTACTCCCGTCTGAGGCATGAATCTTCCATGAAAGCGTATTTTAACTGCCATACGGACATCACCATTCCCTATGGAGAGATTGGCATGATCTCGGCAGTGATGCCTGACCATTACCAGGTACCCATCATCGTGGATGGCCGGTTTGTCCTGGAGGGAACCATGGAATTAAATGAAGCCTTTGAAGGGGAGGAACCCGGACAGTTAAGCGGACCCTCCACTATGGAAGATCAGGTAGGACAGTTAACTGCTAAGGATACAGGAGGACAATAATATGATCTGCATCAGGAATGGCCGTGTCATGAACCCAAAGAATCAGATGGATCAGGTGACGGATGTATGGATCCAGGAAGGTAAGATCCTTGCATTCGGGCCAAATCCCACCGGTCAGGTGCCGGATGAAGTGATCGATGCCACCGGCAAGGTGGTTGCCCCCGGGCTGGTGGACGTTCATGTCCATTTCAGAGATCCCGGATTTACTTATAAGGAAGATATCCTAAGCGGCAGCAGAGCAGCTGCAGCAGGAGGATTTACCACCGTGGTATGCATGGCAAACACGAAACCGGTGGTTGATAACCTGGAGACCCTGGATGACCTGAGACAAAGACAGGCGGATCTTCCGATTCATGTAGAACAAGTCAGCGCAGTCTCCAAAGAATTTCAGGGGAAAGAACTGGTGGATTTTGAGGCTATGGCGGCCCATGGTGCCTGCGGATTCAGTGATGACGGGATTCCACTCACAGATGCAGGCTTTATAAAAAGAGCCATGGAAGCTGCTGCCGGACTGAACATGCCCATCAGCCTCCACGAAGAAGATCCCACTCTCAACGAGGTAAATGGAGTCAACAAGGGTTTTGTTTCCGATCAGATGGGAATCGGTGGAGCTCCGGCCGTATCGGAAGATGTTATGGTGGCCAGGGATGTCATGCTGGCTGTGGAGACCGGTGCGAAAGTGGACATTCAGCACATTTCTTCCGGACGTTCCGTGGACCTGGTTCGTTTTGCAAAAAAAATGGGAGCACATGTGTATGCGGAAGTAACCCCCCACCATTTTTCTCTGACGGAGGAAATGGTGTTGGAGAAAGGTACATTGTGTAAGATGAATCCCCCTGTCCGCAGCCGATGGGATCAGGATAAGATTCTGGAAGGCCTGAAGGACGGAACCATCGACCTGATCGCCACGGACCATGCGCCCCACTCCGAGGAGGAAAAGAGCAGGGAATTTACCAAGGCCCCCAGTGGTATCATCGGCCTGGAGACTTCCCTTGCCCTGGGAATTACCAACCTTGTGAGAAAAAAGGTAATCACTCTCATGGATCTTCTTCGGAAGATGACTGTCAACCCTTCGGAACTTTACGGCTTTGACGCCGGTGATATTTCGGTCGGCAAGCCTGCAGACCTGGTGATATTTGATCCTGATGAAAGTTATATTGTGGATTCATTTGTTTCAAAATCCTCCAACTCCCCCTTCCGGGGCATGGAGTTGTACGGTAGAGTTTGTTATACCATCTGCGACGGAAGAATCGTATTTGCTTTTTGACCCTGCCATTATTCTATGTTAGGATAATATCATGAACATCTGATCTATAATAATCTGTTAAAACTATGGAGGTTTCCATGATTAATGAATTGGTAAAGAAAATCAAAGAAAAAGATGCACCTATTGTCGTGGGTCTGGACCCCATGCTCAGCTACATCCCGGAACATATCCTGGAGGAAGCTTTTGCTGCCTATGGAAGAAATCTGGAGGGAGCAGCGGAAGCAATCTGGCAATACAACAAGGGTATCATAGATTGTACTTATGATCTGGTCCCGGCAGTCAAACCCCAGATTGCCATGTATGAGCAATTCGGCGTGGAAGGTCTAAGAGCCTTCAAACGTACCTGCAACTACGCAAAGCAGAAAGGCCTTGTGATCATAGGAGACATCAAGCGTGGTGATATCGGATCCACTTCCGAGGCCTATGCCATAGGGCACGTGGGCAAAGTGGTTCTGGGAAAACATGCCTTTTCTCCTTTTACGGAGGATTTTGTCACCGTGAACCCTTATCTGGGATCGGATGGAGTAAAGCCCTTTATCAAAGTATGTAAGGAAGAAAAGAAGGGTATGTTCATTCTGGTTAAGACATCCAACCCTTCGAGTGGAGAATTCCAGGATCAGTTGGTAGATGGCAGACCTCTCTATGAGATCGTGGCAGATAAAGTGGCCCAGTGGGGCCAGGACCACATGGGTGATGAATACAGCTATGTGGGAGCCGTTGTCGGTGCAACTTATCCTGAAATGGGCGCAACCCTTCGAAAGATCATGCCCAACAGTTACATTCTCGTCCCGGGCTACGGTGCCCAAGGGGGACAGGGGAAAGACCTGGGTGTTTTCTTCAATAAAGACGGTCTGGGAGCCATCGTCAATTCAAGCCGCGGCATAATCTGTGCCTATAAAAAAGCCCCCTATGCCGAACGTTTTGGCCCGGAAGACTATGCCGAGGCAAGTCGTCAGGCAGTGCTTGATATGAAAGAGGATCTCAAACAAGCCTATATAAAAGCTTAGATCTACAGAGAAATATGAGGTAAATATGATGTCGAAAGTAGGAATTATCATGGGCAGTGACTCGGATCTTGCAGTGATGAGTAAGGCTGCCGCACAACTTGAAGAATTCGGAATAGACTATGAGATGACCATCATCTCGGCCCACAGAGAAGCGGACGTGCTGATAGAATGGGCGGCAGGTGCGCCGGACCGTGGTGTGAAAGTGATCATCGCCGGTGCCGGTATGGCAGCAGCGCTGCCCGGAATGTGTGCCGCACTATTCCAGCTTCCCGTAATCGGGGTGCCTCTTTCCGGCAGGAATCTGGATGGTATGGATGCTGTATTTTCCATCATGCAGATGCCACCCGGAGTGCCTGTGGCTACGGTAGCCATCGATGGGGCTAAAAATGCTGCGATCCTGGCAGCGAAGATGCTTGCCATATCGGATGAAGAGATATATAAGACCCTGAATGAGTATACGAAAACGATGAAGGAACAGGTACAGGCAAAGGCCGCGAAACTGGACCAAATCGGATATAAAGAGTACCTTGCACAGAAATAGACGCATAGATCCCTGGTGGAGATATGCAGGACAAAGAGGAGATTATCATGGATTATAAAAGCTCTGGTGTAGACATAGAAGCCGGCTACAGATCTGTTGAATTGATGAAAGAACATGTCAGAAAAACCATGCGCCCGGAAGTGCTGGGAGGCCTTGGGGGCTTCTCCGGTGCATTTTCCCTGGCTAAGATCAAAGAGATGGAGGACCCTGTTCTTCTGTCCGGCACCGACGGATGTGGCACAAAAGTAAAACTGGCTATGATCATGGACAAGCATGATACCATCGGTATCGATGCAGTCGCCATGTGTGTGAATGATATCGCATGTGCGGGAGGAGAACCCCTATTCTTCCTCGATTACATTGCATGTGGTAAGAACTATCCGGAGAAAATCGCTGAGATCGTAAAAGGCGTTGCTGAGGGATGTCTTCAGTCAGACGCGGCCCTGATCGGGGGAGAGACGGCAGAACATCCGGGACTCATGCCGGAAGAAGATTATGACCTTGCAGGATTTGCGGTAGGAGTATGTGAC
>CAMNGO010000077.1 GCA_946538445.1 uncultured Lachnospiraceae bacterium | reverse complement strand
TCGATCTTCATGCCTTCGGTCAGTTCCACATCCACTTTGTAATCACTTAAAGGGTACCCGACCACATCGTGATCCGGATCCACCTCTTCATAATTCTTTTTGGACATCCTCATCATGAATTCTCTCACGGATTCTTTGGCAAGAATCTTGGCGGCGTGGGGATGGGCACACACTTTTACCTCCGGCCAGGCATGGCGGATGGCCGGGAGTCCACACACATGATCATAGTGGGAATGAGACAGAAGAATATAATCCAGGGGTCTGTCCCCCAGTTCTTCCTTAACTTCCGCCACCAACCTCGGGGAACAGTATTCCATCCCCGTATCGATGATGGCGGCTTTCTCGTTTCCGATAAATAACGTGCTGTCTCCTATATTATATCCATATGGCTGTACAATTCTCATAGCAATAATCCTCTGTTTATACTTTATCATCGATTCCGTTTCACGGCATTCCGATGTGGCATTTCGCCATATAAAATTTTATCATTTATTTTATTCATTGTCCATGGTATTCTATTCTCATCAAATCAACCATAAGTATGGAGGAACCGAGATGAAGATATGGGTTACCAGGCATGGGCAGACAAACCTGAACAGGAGAAAACTGATGCAGGGACGGACCGATGAGCCATTGAATGAAAGAGGAATCCGTCAGGCGATGGAAGCCAGAAAATCCATCGGCGACATTACATTTGATGCCGTTTATGCCAGCCCGCTGGACCGGGCCATCACCACCGCATCCATCATAGGAAACGTGGAAAAATCCCAGGTCATCATTGATCCCCGTCTCATTGAAACGGATTTCGGAATATATGAAAAAAGACATTATTATCTGATGGGCCCTGCCATGACCTTATATTGGGCTCTGCCGGAGGTATTCCCTGCTCCAAAGACTGTGGAATCCATCTCCTCCATGGTTCAGAGAAGTTCGGAATTCCTAAGAGAGCTGGAAGAGAATGACTATGATAATGTCCTGATTTCCTGTCATGGCGGTATTATCCGTTCGATCAGCGGTTATCTGGAAGACCGCAGCAATGGCATCCTGTGGCGCCCGAAACCACATAACTGTGAGATCAGGGTATACGAATCCGTAAACGGATCTCATCGGAGAATCTCTCCCGATAAGCTCTGATCTTTTTAATAACGAAAAAGGCTGCCTTGCGATAAGCGAATCAAGGCAGCCTTTGATTTCTATTATGTTCCTTTAGAAAGGTATTCCAAAGGGGATCTCGGGATCGAACATGGGATACATCTCCAGTTTAAATTTGTTTCTCACATGCATGGAATCGATCTTGGCTTTTTTCTCCATATCGTCAATCTCACCGGTACGGATATAGTGATCCAGCATGGCATAGGTGAATCCCAGATTATCCTCATCTGTTTTTCCACTATATAAACCGTCAATCGGCACTTTTTCCACGAGCTCGTAAGGCAGGCCTATGGCATGACCGATCTGTTTCACTTCCTGAACTGTCAGCTTTGACAATGGGCTGAAATCACCTGCAGCATCTCCATAACGGGTGGAATAGCCCACCCAGTCCTCAGACAGATTACAGGTGTTGGCAACCCTGCCGTTCATGCTTTGACCGATGGCATACAGAGTGGCCATACGGATCCTCGGGGGAAGATTGGTCTTGGTCTGAGCGCTGAGTTCCACTTCCATGCCACTGCATGTTCCATTCTGGATGGCCTGATACAGCCCGTCCACGGAAGCCTTGACATTCACTTCAATATAAGGTATCCCCAGATGACTTACCAAGAGTCTGGAAGCAGAGATATCAGCCTGTTCTCCACAAGGCATAAGTACACCGATCACCCTGTCTTTGCCAAGAGCTTCCACACATAAACCGGCCACAACGGAACTGTCTTTCCCGCCGGAGATTCCTACGATAGCGTTACATCCCGGACCGTTTTTTTCAAAGAAATCCCGGATCCAAGCCACTACTTCTTCCCTTGTTTTCTGTACATCAAAAGTATATTCTTTCATCCTGAACACCACACGTTCCTTTCTGTTCTTCCTGCTGATGATATCTGTCTGATCTATCATTATTCTACAACAATTGCCGGCAAACGAAAAGAGAAATATTGTGGTTTCATCCTTCCTTGTGATCTGTCGTCCCCGCTGCGATCAGATCT
Source organism: uncultured Lachnospiraceae bacterium (assembly GCA_946538445.1). Lineage (GTDB taxonomy): Bacteria > Bacillota > Clostridia > Lachnospirales > Lachnospiraceae > Anaerobutyricum. The sequence goes on along the minus strand of CAMNGO010000077.1, from coordinate 6,759 downwards.
TTTATCACTTCTCCCCCGATCATCAGACCGGCAACAGCAGGCACAAAGGATATGCTGCCGGGAGTTGACTTATCGATATATCTGCGTATCGGTTTTTCCTCGGAGTACAGGACCTTCAGTTTATCTATCCCCCTTTTCTTTAACTCTCTGCGCATCACCCGGGCCAGAGGGCAGACATTGGTTTTATAAAGATCTGTGATACGGAATGCAGAAGGATCCAGTTTATTTCCGGTACCCATACTGCTGATTATGGGGATTCCATACTCCCGGGCTTTCATGATAAGCTCAATCTTCGCTGTCACCGTATCCACGGCATCCACGACATAGTCGAACTCATCAAAAGGGATATTCTGTGCATTTTCCGGCAGGAAGAAGCACTTGTAAGTGGTCACTCTGGCTTCCGGGTTAATCGAAAGCATTCTTTCCTTCATTACTTCCACTTTATCCATGCCCATGGTTTTTGTAGTGGCGATGATCTGACGGTTCAGATTGGTGGGAGAAACGACATCATTATCGATGAGGTCAAAAGCTCCTACCCCACTTCGCACCAGGGCTTCACAGACGTAGCCTCCCACTCCTCCTATTCCGAATATGGCGACCCGGGAACCGGCCAGGAGATCCATAGCCTGACTCCCGAGCAATAATTCTGTTCTGGAAAACTGATTATTCATAGAATGCTTACTCCTTTTTTTCAGTCTTTCACTGAATTTTTATAATCTTTTTTTATTTATTTTAGCAAATTATTGCTCATATTTTTTCTTGAAATTATGAAAAAAATATGGTATTTTAGAAAAAGTGTTTAATATTTTATTTACACTTTCTTAACATTTTATGATACCAAGGAGAAATCTTATATTGAAACCAATGACAAATCCCGGAAAACAATTCCCTTACAGAAGAAAAATAACAACTGTGGGCTGGCCACTTAAAGCGGCGCTGGCCTGTTTATGTTTGATATTCTTCCTGTCTCTGGATCCCTTAAAAGCGGATGCCAGAAAAAATGACAGGGACAGTTCGGATCCTGTGATCACCGAACACCAGGATAGCAGCAATCCTGAAGATACGAATACAGAAACCGAATATACAGGAAAAGATCCTGACCCCTCAGCAGATCCTCTGAATCCGGAGAATCCGGATAACCCTGAGGATCCTGTACAGCCTGTGAATCCCATTAAGCCGGAAAATCCCTCCGTTCCTGTTTATCCTCCTTATCCGGTGGATCCTGCAGACGGGACTACCGACAAAGACAAGCTGGTTACCTACACAGCAGCTACCGTTAGCAAGGGTGGATACAGTACACCTATCTGGAAACAGCACGCGATCTGGAAGAAGCGGTCTTCCGCTTCCAGACATGGTTGTGGTATCTGTGTCACTTCCATGGCCCTCCAGTTGAGCGGTGTACCTTCCAATCCTAATATGGTTTTAAAACAGACCAACCGGTCTATGAAGAGATGTAAGTCTTTAAAACCGAATCAGGCTGTCAAGGTTTTGAAGAAAAACCATGTTAATGTCAGACCGGTTAACACGAGAGCTTTCAGCAGAAAACAATGTGTTGATATCATGAAAGAGGCTCTCGACAACGGTAAGGTAATTATGACCCTGGTCAGGGGAAAGCCTTTTTCCAACAACACTCACTGGGTGCTGATTGTAGGATATGACCAGAAAGGCCGGATTGTGGTTGCAAATTCCAGTTACGGCAATCGTAACTATTGTAAAAAAACCAGGAAACAATACCATCTGGTAAACTGGAAACAGATTCAGAAAAAAATCATTCGCGACAGTGCCAATTACAGCGCTTTTATTATTGTCGGGTAAAGATACTCCCTCTTTTCACTAAGAGGGAGTTTTTTATTTAATGTATTGTAACAGCATACGATATACTTCTTCTTCATCCGGAGGGCATCCGGGAACGTATCTTTCAAAATCTCTGCAGCAGTTTCCCACGCCCAGATATCCTGTCTTTCCGGAAAATCCCTGTCCGATGCTTATCCTCCCGGGGAGATTCTCCAGCAATTGCTCATACAGTCCTTCTTTTTTTAATCGCAGGAGGGCAGGGGCAAGGGAGGCATAACATGCACTGCAGGAATCTGCATCTTCGATAGCATAAGATACCTCCAGAAGATTTCCGGAATAGTCACTCTTCTCCTCATAATCATCCTGCCCAAGAGCAGGGAATTCTCTGTCTAACCTGATATCTCCGGATTCATCCCTTTCATAAACTGAGATCATACATGAATCAAGGTCGGAAGATCCGCTGCCCAGTGTTTCCGCCAGGCCGATATATTCCACTTCCGAGATATCATATCCCAGCAGGTGGCAGACATAGGAATCCACCAACACCGGATCCAAAGCAGTCATCACGCAGTTTGTCTCCACCGGATTTCCACCGTCTTCCATCTCAAGATCCCCGCAGATGTGATCCACCACGATAAAATCCTGCCTTATCCCTGTAGACAGATGGGCTATGGGTTTGTGAAGGCCCATGGTATGAAAATGTCTTTTCTCTATGTTGGGAATCAGACCTTTCATGTTTTTGAGTGCACAGGTGATCCTGGTCTGTCCATGCCCTTTCATCACAGGGACATTGATCATAAAGTCAATCTCCTCCACCCGTTTACATATTTTCAGTTTCATGCCGGAACAATCGTATGTCTCGTATGCTTCCTGCTGTACATCTATGAAATCCACATGATACTTCTCAGTGATATTCCGATAGCCGCAATACTCATAGGCTTCTGAAGTCTTATCCCCGATCCAGGAACTCTCTATGATCACAATATGGTGGCATCCCTTCTCCTGCAGAAATTCTATGATTCCGGCTACCAGTTCAGGATGGGTAGTCGCTCCGTATTCCGCAGGAGTCGGTGTTACCAGGTTCGGTTTGATTCCGATTCTGGTCTCCGGATCCAGCATGGACCCAAGGTCCGATGCTTCAAGCAGGGTTTTCGTCATCTCTTTATAATTTTTCCCGTATATTTTAAAAATCTGATTTCGATTCATTCTTCCTCCGATCCTTGTTTATGTCAGCATGGTCAGAAACTTCTCCAGGACAGGATTCTCATTCTCCCCGGACCAGTTTACTTCCAAGTCAACCGTCTCCGCAGAACCGTCTTTTCTTACCATGGGAAGTATCCTGATATCCTTCATTTTCTGGTATGGCCGTATGATATATTCCGGCAGGATACTGATTCCCATTCCAACGGAAATCATCAAAAGCAACGTTTCCTGATCCCCTTCTACTCCCACCACATCCGGCAGGAATCCGCCTCTGTCATAAATCAGCATGGACTCTTCCATCTGATCCTTGGGTCGGTCCGTAGGCTGCATCATGATGAATTTCTCCCCCTCCAGTTCCTCATAAGTAAGGTAGGACCGGCCAGCCAGAGGATGCCCGTCATATAAGACAGCCATGACAGGATAGCTCTTCATATAAATGTGCTTGAGGTCCGGATGGGTTCTCTGAAAAGGAGATATGGTGAAAGTGAGATCACATTGTTTATTGACCAGCAGATCCAGCAGGACACTCATATTATCCCGGAGCAGATTAACCTTCACAGTCGGGTAGGTCCTGCAGAATTCCCGCAGGATCTCCGGAAAATCACTCTGTCCATAGCCCCGGATAAATCCTATGCTTATCTCCCCCTCCAGTCCCTCGGAAGCCAGTCTGGCCATGCGGAGTGCCTCATTGCTCCGGTTCAGGATGATCCTGGCTTCATTCAGATAAACCCTTCCTGCGGCAGTCAGCTCCACGTGGTGTTTATCCCGGATAAAAAGGGGAACACCAACTGTCTTCTCCAGGGAACGGATCTGTTGGGTCATGGCAGTCTGGGAGATAAAACATTTCGCAGCTGCTCTGGTAAAATTCAGGGTCTCCGCCACGCTTATAAAATATTCCAACTGATTCAGATTCACTGTCCATCCCCCTTTTTTATCAATATAGTCTCAATATATTTTATCTTTTCTTGTTCATTTTTATAATAAGTAAAACTTATTACATTATCCAATTTTATCATTTTACATCGGGCAATACAATGGTTATAATTAACAAAAAGTTTTTAATAAAGAATAAGAATGAGAGGAGAAAAAACAATGTCAAATGAAAAAATTCCTTACAAGATTTACCTTACAGAAGAGGAGATTCCCAAACAGTGGTATAACATGCGTGCCGATATGAAAAACAAACCGGCTCCTTTACTGAACCCGGGAACACTTGAACCTCTGAAGGCTGAGGAACTGGCTCCCATCTTCTGTGAAGAACTGATCGCGCAGGAATTGGATAATGACACGGCTTATGTTGATATACCGGAAGAGATCCAGACTTATTATAAGTTATACCGTCCATCTCCCGTGATGCGGGCATATCATCTGGAGAAGGCACTGGGAACACCTGCTAAGATCTACTATAAATTTGAAGGAAACAATACCAGCGGAAGTCATAAATTAAACTCCGCTCTGGCTCAGGCATACTATGCGAAAAAGCAAGGGCTCAAGGGTGTAACCACCGAGACCGGTGCAGGTCAGTGGGGAACTGCTTTGGCTATGGCCTGCTCCTTCTTTGATCTGGACTGCAAAGTTTTTATGGTAAAAGTATCTTATGAGCAGAAACCATTCCGCCGGGAAGTGATGCGCACATATGGAGCAGATGTCACACCTTCTCCATCGGAGACCACCGCCATTGGACGTAAGATCCTGGCAGATCATCCGGGAACCACCGGAAGTCTTGGATGTGCCATCTCGGAAGCGGTGGAGGTTTCCACACAAAGCGAAGGATACCGCTATGTTCTGGGCAGTGTGTTGAATCAGGTTCTCCTGCATCAATCCGTCATCGGCCTGGAAGCCAAGGCAGCTCTCGACAAATACGATATCACACCGGACATCATCATCGGATGTGCCGGCGGCGGATCAAATCTGGGTGGTCTGATCGCACCTTTCATGGGCCAGAAACTGAGAGGGGAAAAAGATTATCGGATCATTGCAGTGGAACCAGCTTCCTGCCCGAGTTTTACAAGAGGCAAATTCGCATACGATTTCTGTGACACCGGTATGATCTGCCCACTGGCTAAGATGTACACACTTGGAAGCAGCTTCATCCCGTCTGCCAACCATGCCGGAGGATTACGTTTCCACGGTATGAGCACGATCCTTTCCCAGCTCTACCACGACGGCTTCATGGAGGCAGTTTCCGTGGAGCAGACCTCAGTCTTTGAGGCAGCTGAGCAGTTTGCCCGTACAGAGGGAATCCTCCCGGCACCTGAGAGCAGCCATGCCATCCGTGCGGCAATCGACGAAGCCCTGAAATGTAAAGAAACCGGCGAAGAAAAGACCATCCTCTTTGGTCTGACCGGAACAGGGTACTTTGATATGGTTGCATATGAACAATACCATAACGGAAATATGTCCGACTACATTCCTTCCGACGAAGACCTTCAGAAAGGTTTCGAAGGAATCCCGCAATTCCCGGGAAATGAAATCTAGAAAGATCAATTAATCAGAATCCTCCCAAAAATATAATATAATACAAAAACACAGGGTGCCTCAGCCAAAAGGCACCCTGTGTTTTTGTTTATGCGTTGTTTTCTCTCTTCTCTTTTAAACCTTCGATCAGGGAATGGAGTTCCTCATTATACAAAGTGTGTTTCAGCTGAGGAAATGCCTGGTGCAAACGGTTGAAGCCGAAAAACCTGTTCTTGGCCTGCTTTTTCTTAAGTTCCTCGATACGGTCCCGGATCTCAGCCCTGGCTAAAGTAGCCTGAACCCTGTGTCCCTGAATCTTCGTATCTGCTTCGATGGTATGCTCTCCGATTTTCTCGGTCATATGATCGCTGACCTTTCTTATCTGCCCGGCAATCTTGTTCATTTCCTTTAAGTCTTTGTTTAGATTCGTGACAGTAAGTACGGTGATGACAGAGTCAACGAAGAAGATAATCCAAAGGATGGCTACCACAACATGGCCGAAGACCCCGTCCAGGATCTTCACATTTAATTCCACAAAGGGATGTACTACCTTCATGGCAAATACGATACAGAATCCCCAGGCAATGGAATACTTCAGACAGATGTATCCTCCCAGGTTGAACGGCTCTTCGGAATAATCCCACCATCTCATATGGAACATTTTATAGAGGACGAAGCCTCCGATCAATTCGATCAAAGTGGCGAAGAAGATTCCTCCTGCAAACAAGAGCAAAGTATTGTCCGAGAAAGGTTTCAGAATAAGAAGCACCGAAAGCATACCAAATCCATAGATTGGGCAAACCGGACCGTTCAGAAACCCTCTGTTTATCACTTTACCTACAACAAGAACATGATAGACTACTTCCAGAACCCATCCCAGAAAAGAATACAGTAAAAAATATGATACCAGATAATATAGTTCCGCCATTTTTTCTCTCCTTTCACACAAAGCATATTGTATCTTTATGTTGTGGAACAGTCAACAAAATAATGGTATATTTTTCCACTTGAAGATTATACTATTTAATAAATAAGATAACATTTATCCATCTTATGAACAATTAATTATCCTAATTTAGACAGATTTTTTTCCAGTTCAATGATATAATATAGTCAAGGTATTATGATTGCAAGAACTATCGAGTGATGGCAAGGGAAGGAGTTAAAAAAATGATCGATCGTGAAATGGAAAGCCGCATCAATGCTGCTATTGCTAAGGTTTTAAATGAGAATACAGAATTTTCTAACGTTGCACGTCCAAAGCCCACCAGAGCTTCCACAGCTACACAGGGTGCTTGGAGAATT
>CAMNGO010000076.1 GCA_946538445.1 uncultured Lachnospiraceae bacterium | reverse complement strand
TGCTTACCGTCCTTCGGTTGCTGTTAAACATTTCGTTTTGTGGGGGCTGGAAGACACGGATATCCGGATGAAACCCTATTTTTATCCGGACCAGGAGAAACAGGACCTGTTTAAGATAGGATATATCGCCAGCCAGTCAAACCATAGCAGAGGAAGTGCCGTGGATCTTACCCTCTTTGATATGCGCACAGGGAAAGAGGTGGACATGGGAACACCCTATGACCTGTTCAGCAGGGCATCCCACCCTGACTACACAGGAATCACGGAGGAACAATATGCCAACCGCATGATCCTTCAGAAGGTCATGGTAAGAAACGGTTTTGTACCATTTGATTGTGAATGGTGGCATTTTTCTCTGGCTGATGAACCATATCCGGATACTTATTTTGAATTTCCGGTCTCTTCCCGATTGTTAAAACGATAAGGAAGGTTTTGAACATGAATCAGCAATTCGATATACAGACCTATATGACAAAAGGGGTGGAGAGGGTCGTAAAAGATATCCTCAAAGCCACCAATAAGAATCCGAGAGAAAGCGCCTTCATGCTTCGATTTGCCAAAGCCAGTAAAGCTGCTTCCAGAAAGAGGAAGTTCGCCCAGGACAAGGGATGGCACATACCCCCTTTTCTGATCGCCAGCATCACCAGCCAATGCAATCTGCACTGCGCGGGATGTTATTCCCGCCATAATCACGCTACGGATGATGGGGCCCCTGATTCCCAATTGACGGGAGAAGAGTGGCTTAAAATATTCCGGGAGGCAGAAAAACTTGGTATCAGTTTTATCCTTCTGGCAGGCGGAGAACCCATGCTGAGAAGAGATGTCATCGAAGCTGCAGGCCAGATGATAAATATACTGTTTCCCATCTTCACAAATGGTATCTTCGTCGATAACAAATATCTTAAATTGTTTGATGAAAAACGGAACCTGGTCCCCATCATGAGTATTGAGGGAAACAAAGAAATCACGGATGCCAGGAGAGGCCCCGGCGTATATGACAAGCTCATCCGCAGCATGGATGAATTCCATAAGAGAAACCTGATTTTCGGGGCTTCCATCACTGTGACAACTGAGAATATCAGAGAAGTGACCACGGACAGCTTCCTGAAAACACTATCGGAGAGAGGCTGTAAGGCGGTTGTCTTTGTAGAATATGTCCCGGTTACGGAAGACAGCAAAGACCTGGCCATCGGTGATGAAGACAGACAATACCTTCATAGGGAGATCGATCGACTGCGAAAAGAATCCCCGGAGATGGTCTATATCTCTTTCCCGGGAGATGAAAAAAGCTCCGGAGGCTGTGTGGCAGCGGGACGAGGCTTTTTCCACATCAACTCAAAGGGAGGTGCGGAACCTTGCCCATTCTCCCCGTATTCCGACATCAACGTGCGTGATACCTCATTAAAACATGCCATACAATCCCCCTTGTTCCGGAAACTGAGAGAAGGGGGATATCTGCTGGAGGACCATGTAGGAGGATGTATCTTGTTTGAGAAAAAAGATCAGGTAGAAAAACTGATAAATGATAAACAATAAAGTAATAGCCTGGGCAGAGTAACTTGAGTGCCCAGGCTTATTTGTCAGCTGTTTAAAGTTCAAATTCTTCCCGAATCCCTTCTATAACCGGATCCAGAGATCCTTCCGCCACGGAAAAATTCTCAAATGCATCATCAAATTCCAGAGACTGCGCAGCAGGCTGGGGATCTGCATTTAATTTGATCTCGAAGGGGATGCTTCTGGTCATGATGATCTGCTTGATCAGCATATTAACCACAGCCGAGAGATTGGTTCCAAGATGTTCCAGGATCTCAGCTGCTTTCTCTTTATCTTTTTCGTCTACTCTGACCTGTAAAAAAGTATTTGTCATATGCTATCTCCTTTCTCTTGTTTTAATTCCGATCTGTCTCTTTCTATGCCTAATATAGCTAATTGTAGTGACATTGTCAATACAGAGCTGTTTATAGAATTTCCTGCCTTTTACGGGATAAGAGAAGAAATCTTGCTTGTCTTATTTCCTTTTTTTATTTAAAATTGTACTTAAAGAGTGAAAAAACATAAGAGTATAGGCTTGAAGGATTGACCGGGAAAGGGGAAGGGTGATCAGATGCATTTCGTAGATGCCAAAGGGATACTGACCGGGAGCAAAGGGTTTTCTGGAATGAATATCTACAGGGGATGCACTCACGGGTGTATCTATTGTGACAGCAGAAGCCGCTGCTATCAGTTCACTCATCCATTTGAGGATATCGAAGTGAAACAGAATGCTCCTGAATTGCTGGAGAAAGCCTTGCGTTCCAAGCGCCAAAGATGCATGATCGGAACCGGGTCCATGTCAGATCCTTATATGCACTGTGAAGAGAAACTCCGCCTTACGAGAAGATGTCTGGAGATTATCCTGAAGTATGGTTTCGGTGCCGCGATACAGACAAAATCAGACCGCATCCTTCAAGACATCGAATTGCTGGATCAGATAAATCGTTCCGCCAAATGTGTCGTACAGTTGACACTTACTACTTATGATGACAAGTTGTGCAGGATCATCGAGCCCGGGGTCTGCAACACAAAACGGCGGATTCAGGTGCTGGAGCAGATGCAGGAAAGAGGGATTCCTACTGTGGTATGGCTGACCCCCATCCTTCCATTTATCAACGATACGGAAGAAAACATCACAGCAATCCTTGAAAACTGTATCCGGACCGGGGTGAAAGGAATTATCTGTTTTGATATGGGTCTAACCCTTCGGGAAGGTGACAGGGAGTATTATTATGCTGCACTTGATAAATATTTCCCGGGTCTGAAGAGTAAGTATATAGAATTATATGGCAATTCCTATCATGTTCCAAGTCCCAATTCCGGGGAGCTGATGGACCTCTTTCATCTGACCTGTGAGAAATACGGAATCATCTCCAATCCGGATGAATGTTTCCGCTATATGCAGGAATTGCCGGAGAAGTACAGGCAGCTAAGTATATTTGATCTGATTGGCCCTCAGGAGGATGAAAAATGAGAAAGAGTATGATTTCCATAATGGTATTTCTGCTATGCCTGAGCCTGATGCCTGCCTATGTGGATGCCTATGTGGTAAAAAATATAAATAAGAAAGAAAATACCGGCCTTCCCCCCATGACAAGGGATCTTCAGAAGGCGATTATGGCTACAACACCCGCAGAACCGGCCGGTAGTGATATAAAGCTGGTACATCCTGCAGCCCGTCTGTCAACGGCAAGATTACCCCAGGGCTATGCTTATGATGGGACAAGCTTCTACTATCTGTCCCAGCTGGCCACGGGGTCAGACAGCCTGAGACTGACAAAGATTACCTGGCTGAAGGATGGAACCTATCAATCCTCATTTATGACCTTAAAGCATTTTGGTCATGGGACCAATCTTGACTGTATCAGAGTCAATGGGAAGACATGGCTCTGGACGGGCTGTGACGGCAAGAGGGGCAACAGTACCGCCATCACCCGCTTTACATTTAAGAGCGGTAAAGTGCTGAATAAACATGGCAGCTGCCGTTATCGTATCCCTCTGTCAAAGAAGAGCAGGAAGTATGCTACCAATGTCTATCCTGCCATCGATCCGGAGGGAAAGAGACTGGCGGTTCGATATACATCCGGAAATAAACAGTACTTTATCTATTATAATCTGATAAAAGGGAAAAAAATCAAACCTCGGAAAATATTGAAGAAGGTAGCCTGCCCCAGGACTGCCGGTCCATTTCAAGGTTTTGATATAGAGGGAACAAGGATATATACCATAGAGGGGACAGCCTCCCAATCCGAGATGAAGGAACTGTCTAAAAAGTATTATCCTACTGTGATCCGACGTTATGATTATGAATCCAACATTAGCCGGACCAAAACAGTGACGGGAGCGGCAGGACTTCTGCACAGAGAGGCGGAAGGAATTCAGGTTCAGCCGGACGGATCGATATTTTTCAATATGGCGTCTCACTATAAAACGCTCTATACCTGTATGAATATCTATCAATTAACTATGGATTAGAGAATCTGATCAAAAGAAGGAGGAATATAACAATGGCAAAAGTGTTATTATTGAATGGCAGCCCTAACTTACATGGCTGCACAGCGACTGCATTGGAAGAAATGGTTAAGACATTTCAGGAGGAAGGTATGAAAACAGAATTGATACATGTCGGAAACAAAGATATCCGGGGATGTATCGCCTGTGGACGTTGCGAAGAACTTGGAAAATGTGTCTTTGATGATATTGTGAACGAGCTGGCACCGAAATTAGAAGAAGCAGATGGCCTGGTGATTGGAAGTCCGGTTTATTTTGCCTCTCCAAATGCAACATTACTTGCCTGCATGGATCGTCTCTTCTACAGCACACCCTTTAGCAAACATATGAAAGTCGGAGCATCGGTGGTCAGTTGCAGAAGAGGAGGAAATTCCGCTTCTTTTGATGTCCTGAACAAGTATTTCACCATAAGCAGTATGCCGGTGGCCTCCAGTTCCTATTGGAACCAGGTGCATGGCTTTACCGGGGAGGATGTGAAAAAAGACCTGGAAGGCCTCCAGACCTTGAGAAACCTGGCCAGGAATATGTCTTTCATGATAAAGGCTATCGCGGATGCCAAAAATAAATATGGACTTCCGCTTGTGGAGAAAGATAGCTTCACAAGCTTCCCGGATGGGAAATAGGGTGAGAAACAGCTATGAAAAGATTTAACCATGTGATTGTGAGGCGCCCATGCAAAGCCATGATCCAGGGGATTACTTCGGGGCTGTACCCCGGGAAGCCGGATTACAAACTGGCCCTTGACCAGCATGGCGCATACATCGAAGCCTTAAAGAAATGTGATGTTGATGTCACGATCCTTCCGCCGGATGAGGATTATCCGGATTCCTGCTTTGTGGAGGATCCTGCCGTGCTGACAGAAAAGTGTGCCATCATCACCAACCCGGGAGCAGCTTCCAGAAATGGGGAGACCAGTTCCATCGAAGAAACGATAAGAAAATTCTATCCGGAAGAAAGGATTGAACACATCTGCCATCCCGGCACACTGGAAGGCGGGGATGTTATGATGTGCGGTGATCATTTCTATGTGGGCAGATCCCAGAGGACCAATGAAGAAGGAATCAGACAATTCGCAGATATCCTTGGAAAATACGGATATTACTGTTCGGAAGTAAAGTTGGAGGAAGTCCTGCACCTTAAAACCGGCGTCAATTATCTCGAGAACAATAACCTGTTGGTCTCCGGAGAATTCATCCATAAGCCGGAGTTTCAAAAATATAACAGGTATGTGATCCCGGAAGAGGAAGCTTATGCCGCAAACTGTATCTGGGTGAACGGAAGGGTGATCGTCCCCGCAGGTTATCCGGCAGTCTTAAAAGCAGTTCAGACCATGGGTTACGAAACGATCGAAGTCGACACCTCAGAATTTAGAAAGCTTGACGGAGGATTGAGCTGTCTGTCATTAAGATTTTGATGGTGCATACCAGAAGCAGTGATAAAAAGAAAGGCGGTTAGCTTAATGAATGATCAAATAAAACTGAGAGTATTCGATACTCCCGACGGAATCTCCAAACTTAGGGAAGCCATTGATGAGGCGGAAGCCATAATCATAGGAGCCGGAGCAGGACTTTCCACGTCAGCAGGATTTGAATATGCCGGGGAACGATTTGCGAGATACTTTAAAGATTTCTCTGACAGGTATCATTTTCATGATATGTATGCCGGTGGTTTCTATCACTATGAAACTCTGGAGGAACAATGGGCCTTCTGGAGCAGAAATATCTTTATCAACCGATATATGAAAGCCCCGAAACCGGTCTACGATACCTTGTATGAAATGGTTAAGGACAAAGATTATTTTGTACTTACCACCAACGTGGACCATCAGTTCCAGAAAGCAGGATTCGATAAAAACCGAATGTTTTACACCCAGGGAGATTATGGTCTGTGGCAGTGCAGTTCCCCATGTCATAGAAGGACCTATGACAACAAGTCAAAAGTTGTAAAGATGGTTCTGTCCCAGGGCTTCTCCATCGATGAAGCCGGCAGACTGCAGCCCCCTGTTAATGAGGATGGGGAACCGGATTATAAGAAACTGAACATGTTAGTTCCTTCGGACCTCGTTCCTTATTGTCCCGTATGTGGGGAACCCATGAGTATGAATCTCCGTGCGGATGATACTTTTGTGGAGGATGAAGGCTGGCAGAAAGCTTCTAGGAATTACATGGATTATCTGAACCGGCACGAGAATCAGAAAACCCTCTTCCTGGAGCTGGCAGTAGGATTTAATACCCCCGGCATCATAAAATATAATTTCTGGAAGATGACAAATGACTGGCCGGATGCCACATATGCCTGTGTGAACGCAGGAGAAGCCTGTGCACCTGATGAGATCAGGGAGAAATCTATCTGCGTAAATGGGGATGTAGGAGAAATTTTAAAAGAGATCGTCAACTTATAAAAGGAGAGAATGCCATGAAGAAACAGAGAACATTTCATATTGTTTTCACCAAATTAATAGTATCAGCCATAATAGCAATAGCCTGCTCGTTGCTATCCCCTCAGTACCTTAGGGCCAGTGGGACTCCCTCAGGTATCATAATCCACCATAGCGATGATTGCTCAAAAGAGAATACATTTAAAGAGACCTACGACGATATGGGGCAAGGGCATAGTGATGTTCTAAGCAATATGGAGCATACCTTTACCGCAACTTTGGATGCATCATTAGTGGAAGAGTATGGAGGACTGCCTTTCAAATGGAGAGTGTCAGAGAGAGACATCGAACAAAACACAGAAATTATTATCAGTCAGATCAATGGTAAGATGTATGAGGGAGACAGCTTTAGCTTTACGGCTAAACCAGGGTGTTCTTATTCATTTTATGTGAGCCTGAGCAATGGTATCATCGGCAGATATACGTCCAATTCTTACGAGAAAGATATCACCAAAATCCCTGAGGAACCTAAGGTGAACGTAGTGACGGACATGACAATGCCGAAAGTAACGAATATTAGCCTGTCCGGTTTATCCACCAATATCGCAGCCGGTAAATCCATACAGCTTACTCCGACCGTTCTTCCGGTAAATGCCGGTAACAAGGCATTAAAATGGACATCCGCTGATACAAAGATTGCCACTGTGACCCAAAGCGGTAAAGTAATCATTAAAAAAGGAACCGGCGGTAAATCTGTGATCATAACAGCCACCGCAGCAGATGGTTCCGGAGTATCTACATCCTATAAGATTAAGGTTATGAAAGGTGCAGTGAAGAAAATCACCGTCAAGGGGGCCAGGAAAACCCTTAAGGTTGGAAAGACCATGAAGCTTAAAAGCGTGGTGAAGACTTCCAAGGGCAAACCGGTGAATAAAAAAGTGAAGTGGAGTTCCAATAAACCCAAGTATGCTACTGTTACTTCATCCGGCAAAGTAAAAGCCCTGAAAGCCGGCAAAGGCAAGAAGGTGAAGATCACTGCTATGGCTACGGATGGTACCGGAAAGAAGAAGAGCCTGACAATTAAGATTAAGTAAAATACTGATGAAAGGGATGCAGCACGGAGGCTGCATCCTTTTTTGTATAAAAAAGTGTTGTTTTACGATGTAAAATTCTGTAAAATTAATGTGTGAGTACTCTTTTATAAATCAGTAACTCAACAAGAATTCTATAAAAGAAGTGGAGGAAAACATTGTGAAAAAAATCTTGTTACTGTTGTTATTATTTTTATTTTTATTTATCACTCCTGTAGAGGCTGCGGATAATCCGGTCAGAGAAACGGATGTCAGTACAGCTTCAGATGGGAACGAAATAGTCCTTCTGGAAGGAACCTTCAACTATTTGACAAAGGAAGATATTCTCTCGAGAATCAATGAGATTCGTCTGGAGGCCTGTAAGGAAGGAGTCTGGGATCCACGTAATCCTTCCCGTGCTCTCACGGAAGCAGATTATGTGGAGATCAAATGGTCATCCGATCTGGAATGGATTGCCCAGACAAGAGCTGCTGAAGCTACCGTTCACATGGATCACACAAGGCCAAATGATAAATCATGGAGTGGGGTATCATACAACGGAATATCATCTAATTCAGAAAATCTTGCCTGGAACGGTAGTGCAGATATCCTGGGTGGAATCAATCAATGGTATAGGGAAAAGAGTGACTGGATCAATAATGCTTCAGGTGCAGGCCATTATAGATCCATCATTAATCCCCGATATACGTATATAGGAATCGGTGCCTTCAGACCTTCGACCGGATACGGAGCAGTGGCCGGAGAATTGAAGATAGGATCAGGACTCAATGAGAATCAAAGCGGAGCCAAGGGGGCATATCAGCAAAAGGTGGAGATAAAAAAGGCCAATCTTACCATTTCGCCTGCTACAGCGAAAACAATCCACCTTGGAAAAACAGAAAATCTTTCTCTAAATGCCGAAACAAGTTATGAGAATGATCTGGGAAGTTCCTGGAGTCCCAAGGTTTCAAAAGTCAAACTGATGGGAGAAACAAGCTGGGGGAGCAGTAATACCCAGATCGCCGCTGTCAATAGTCAAGGTCTTGTCAATGGCATCTCCGCAGGTACCGCAACTGTCACAGCAAAATATAATGGAAACGAATACAAAACAACTATTACAGTTGAAGATCATAAATGGGTAGAGAAAAGCTCCATTCCTCCAACGTGTATAGAACCTGGGAGTACTTCATACAAGTGCAGTATTTGTGGACAAACATATGAAAAAGAATTTCCTGCCACCGGCCATTCCTGGAATGACGAATACACAGTAGATAAAGAAGCCACCTGCAAGGAAGAAGGAAGCAAATCAATCCACTGTAAAACCTGTGGTGCAAAGGATGAATCAACCATCACAGTGATTCCAAAGAAAGACCATGACTATACGGATTGGGTAACGATTCAGGAAGC
>CAMNGO010000075.1 GCA_946538445.1 uncultured Lachnospiraceae bacterium | reverse complement strand
AAGGCTCCCCTATACCATCGGCGGCGGTATCGGCCAGTCCCGCATCTGTATGTTCTTCCTCCGCAAGGCTCATATCGGGGAGATTCAGTGTTCCGTATGGCCTGACCGGGTTCGGGAAGAAGCCAAAGAACACGGGATTCATCTCCTGTAATCCGTATATGTAATTAAAGAAATGTAAATAAAAAAAGACTCCGGATTTCTTCCCACATAGGAAAAGAAATCCGAAGTCTTTATCTATTTATTTCATATCTATCTTTATCAATCCGGGTTCCCGGATTCTTCTTCCTGGTCCTGCAACATGGAAAGAATATATTCCATAGCCTCTGTGATGGAAGCGAAGTTCCGGTCTGCCATGTCTTCCTCCGGCAGCTGAATCCCCAGGGAAAGACCTGCATATCGGAACATAGGTGCATCGTTGACGCCATCGCCCACGGCAATCATCTCATCCGCCATGATTCCCGTCATCTGGGTCAGCTTCTGCAGGCCGTCATATTTGGTCAGGCCGCTGGGAACAAAATCCACGCTGTCCACATGGCGGAAGGTCTCGATTCCCTCCATCAGTTCTTCATGTTCCTTCATGTAATCTTCAATCTTCTGAAACTCTTCCTCATTTCTGGGGAAGGGGGTCACGCCGACGGAATTGGGCTGGAACCAGATATCAGGAAGCATCTCCCCGATGTCCTCCTCAATCTGGCGAAGGGCGGATTTCACGCTCCGCTCATAGGGAAGGGTACAGTAGATCTGAGGCGGCAGATTGATTCCAAACTGGATCACCGCTCCGTTCTCCCCCAGCATGATCATATCCGGTATCCCCATCTGACGGACAAAACCGCACAGATAATAGGTGGGCTTTCCGGAACAGATGGCAATCTTCATACCCTTTTCCGAGATCTTTTTTAACAGATCGATATTTTCCTGTGACATACCCTGACCGATGGGAGCTAACGTCCCATCCAGATCAAACACAACCAGTCTTTTTCTCATGGATTCTACCTCTTTTATCTTTGCCTTTGACCGGGCATCATTTCTTGGTGATCTTGATCTTGATTTTCTTGGATACCTTGCCGGAACCGTCCAGGGCGATAGCCCACACCTTGATCTTCTTATTCCTTCCGGCCTTCTTTGTCTTCAGTGTTCCTGTCTTGGATATGGTGGCATATTTGGGGTTGCTGACCTTCCAGATCACTTTCCTGATGGAAGCGCCGGAAGGATTAAAGACAACTTTTAATTTCAGTTTCTTGCCTGCCTTTACCTTCTTCCTGGGGGCTTTCACCTTCAGAGAAGTGATCATCTTGGCAGGGGTAGCTCCCGCATTGCCGGAGAAATAGGATACTCCCTGTATATATCTGATATTCCCGGAGTCGCTGATCACCGGTTGGAGGATGGAATCATAGCGATAGGCCCCTTCGAAGCCTGTGGCAGCAAACATCCGGTTTCCGGTCACCTGGATGGAGCGGAAACCGTTCTTATCGGTAGTTCCGATTCGCAATCCGAACTGCTCCCCCTTAAAGGTATTTCCGGAAATGATAATATTCCGGTAATTGTAGGCATCCCCGGTGCTGATCTCCCGCTGCAGCCTGATGTGGCATCCGGAATAATATGCATCCGAGGCCAGGGATGAATTGCCCTTTCTACCATAGGATATACAGCTGTTGTTTCTGACTGTGGCGGTTGTGGTATTGAAAAGGGCCAGTGCTTCCGCATTCAGGCCCACCAGCCTGTTCCCCTCCACCTGGATATTGGTATGGCAGTTGCCTCCAAACCTTGCCTTGGTAAAGTTGGCGCATACCGCCCTGCAGCCGGTCACTGTATTATTCAGGATCTTAACGTTATGACAGGTCGCTCCGGTAAGAAGAGAATCCGGCAGCCAGGGCACATTTGCCGTCGTTGATGCGATATCCAGCTGGATCTGCTCCTCCACGGAATTGGTAAGGGGAGTTCCCATCCCTCTGATGACACAGTTCTTAATGGTTACATTGGAGCAGGCAACAAGCTCCATGGAATGGGTATTATAATTGCAGCACTCCATGGTGAGACCATCAAATGTCAGCTGGTCCCCGTAGGCAATCTTGATACCCGAGATGGGAATACCGGACGCATCATAGGACTTCCAGGTACCTCCCTTGACGGTGAAATTCTTTAGTCTGCTGTAGGCACTGTCCGCGTGATAGATATCACAGGTGCTGTAAATGAAACTACTGTCCACGTAAATGGTGGCTCCTGTCGCATCGATGTAAGTGTTGCTGCGGGCCATGATCCCATCGATCCTGTAGATTTCACCGGCCATCAGCTTCACGCTGACTCCCTTCTCAAGAAGATCATTGATCATGCTAACCTGATTTGGTGTGACCACCCTTTCCGCTGCGTGGAGACGAAGTGGTAACAAGAAAAATGCCATCAGCAGAATCAGCAGGGGGAGGGATTTCATTAATCGAGATCCCGGTTCATATCCTTTCATAGATGTCTCTCCTTTTACTGCAATATTGTTATATCATTCATTCAATATAGCTAGATTATAGTATATAAACCAGCAACTTTCAATATCCCGGCCCGTCCAAGTTCAGGGCTTACAAGCTATTCTTTTGAACGATTTCCTCATATTCCTATATGGAAATAATGAATCAAGCCGTGAATCCCCGCAGTCCATTCTTTGTTCATTTTTATTTTCCATTTTCTCCAAATCAATAATATTAAGTATAAAAACGGGCTGAAACCCTGATTTTTTCATGACATTTTGCGAATTGATTTTGCGCGGTCAATGTATTATGATACAGGAAATCGGAGGTAAACTATATGATCACGCAATCCGTATACATTGACTCACTTTCAAAGATCCAGTCTTTGGTACATATTCTGAATGGTTATCAAGGACGCTTTGAACTCATATCCGGCGCCACCTATGTGAACGCCAAATCCATCATGGGGATCTTCAGCCTTGATATCTCAAGACCCCTGTTACTGAATATCTATAATGAAGACTGCGCAGAAAGCGTAATCCGGGAAATAGCCGACTATGTAGCTCACTGATACTTGTCGGCTGTTTTTTTATTTGGTACAATAGAACAAAATCTATCATTTTTTAAATAAATATCACAGAAAGGTCAGGTAAAAAATATGGCAAATCCTATTGTAACCATCACCATGGAAAACGGGGATGTGATGAAAGCCGAATTATATCCGGAGATCGCACCCAATACGGTAAATAACTTTATCTCCCTCATCAAGAAGGGATATTACGACGGACTGATCTTCCACCGTGTCATCAACGGTTTCATGATTCAGGGCGGATGCCCTAACGGAACCGGAACCGGTGGTCCCGGATACTGCATCAAAGGTGAGTTCAGCCACAACGGTTTTGAAAACAACCTGATTCACGATGCCGGTGTTCTCTCCATGGCACGTTCCATGATGCCGGACTCCGCCGGATCCCAGTTCTTCATCATGCACAAACCGGCTCCCCACCTTGACGGGGAATATGCAGCGTTCGGAAAAATAATCGAGGGGCTTGACATCGTGGATAAGATTGCCACCGTGAAGACCGATTACCGTGATGCCCCTTACACAAAACAGGTTATGAAATCCGTGACTGTGGACACCTTCGGCCAGGATTATCCGGAACCGGAAACTCAATCTAGAGCTTGGTAATTAATATACCGGTAATATAAAAAAAGCGATCACATCTATGCTCATTTAAAAGGCGGTACCCTGTGCCGCCTTAATATAGGGCATATTTGTGATCGCTTTTTTTATATCCAGCCAGCTCATCAGCCGTTGCCGGTTAGCGTGTATTCATATTCCTTGAGTTTTTTCCGGGATGCTTCTGAGAGATTCGTCGGCACTTGGATCTCGATGACCACATACTGGTCCCCTTTTTTATTTTTCTGTCCCATGATGGGAGCGCCTTTTCCTCTCAGTCTGATCCTGGAGCCGCATTGGGAGCCGGGTCTGACTTTACATTTCACATCGCCGTATAAGGTGGGAACGACGATTTCCCCTCCGAATACTGCCGTGGTAAAAGGAATCTTCACAGTGACATAGATATCATTTTCTTTTCTTTCGTAGCCCTGGCGGGTTCCCACCACTGCTTCCAGATAGAGGTCTCCGTTTCCTCCATAGCC
Source organism: uncultured Lachnospiraceae bacterium (assembly GCA_946538445.1). Classification (GTDB taxonomy): domain Bacteria; phylum Bacillota; class Clostridia; order Lachnospirales; family Lachnospiraceae; genus Anaerobutyricum. The sequence continues at coordinate 4,830 of CAMNGO010000075.1, read as the reverse complement.
CTGGCCGCCTTTTCCTTTCACCCGTATCTTCTTGCCGGTATCGATCCCGGCCGGTATATTTACCTCTATGGTCCGGGTCTTTCCCTGGTCATCCTGCAGGCGGATGGTCTTCTTGCAGCCATGGATGGCTTCATCGAAAGTCAGATTGATCTTGCTGTTGTAATCGCTGCCTTTCTGCCGGCCATAGTTCCCGGTATTCCCCCCGGCAAACCCTCTGCTTCGTCTTCCCGTAGAACCGAAACCACCCGAGAATCCACCGTGGAAAAGATCTTCAAACAAATCGGAGAAGTCCTGGCCGTTTCCGGTGTAATGGTACTCCCGGAAGGCTCCGTTCCCGTAGGGGGAACCTCCGCCAAAATTCTGATACCTTGCATACTTCTCGTATTCCTCCGGATCGAAGTTGGGATTCAGACCCATCTCACCGTATTTATCATAAAGAGATTTTTTCTTCTCATCACTTAACACTTCATAGGCAATCGAAATCTCTTTAAACTTCTCCTCAGCGGAGGGATTATTCTTATTGGTATCAGGATGATATCGCTTCGCAAGCTTCCGGTAAGCCTTCTTTATCTCTTCCTGGGTAGCGGATCTGGAGACTCCAAGAGCCTCATAATAGTCCTTTTTCATTCCGATCACCTCATTTTAAACTTGGGATAAGGAAAGGGATACCCCCGAAAGGATATCCCATCTATATAAATGAACGAAAAGCAACTCGCTCAACACACCTGTGGGATATTATCCCTCAATGCTGATATACTTCTTCTCAGGATCAGGAAGTGCGGATTCCTTTGGAACCGTGAGTACCAAAACGCCGTCGTTATAAGCTGCTTTGATATTCTCCTGCTGGAGTTTCTTGCCTACATAGAAGGTTCTCTGGCAGCTGCCGCTGTGGCGCTCTCTCCTGAGGTAATTCTTCTCCTCATCCTTCTCTTCTGTGGAGGACTCCCTGGTGGCCCTGATGGTCAGGTTCCCTTCATGGAGCTCTACGGACAGGTCCTCTTTCTTGTAACCCGGGAGTTCAACCTCCAGCTGATAATGGTCACCCTGGTCCTTGATATCTGTCTTCATGACCTGAACCGTTCTCTGCGGTGTCACCGGTGTGCGTAAAACGTCGTCAAAAAAGTTATCTACAAAATTATCTCCGAAAATGCTAGGAATCAACATATTACTTACCCCTTTCAATCAAATGTAGTCTTCTCTATAAGGAACAATTACTGGATCTGAATGTAACGATTCTCTTCTACTTCGGGAGCGGTTTCTTTCTCCTTCGGGAAGGTCAGGTGAAGAACACCATCCTGGAAACCTGCCTTGATGTCTTCCATCTCCAGACTCTCTCCTACATAGAAGCTTCTCTTGCACACTCCTGTGTAACGTTCTCTTCTTACATATCTGCCTTTTTCGTCTTTCTCGTCATTTTCTTTCTTTGTGTTGCCGGCCACTGTGATATAGCCATCCTTCAACTCAACGGAAAGGTCTTCTTTCTTATAGCCCGGCATGTCGATGAGCAGTTCATAGTTTCCGTCCACCTCTTTCAGGTCGGTCTTCATGATGGGTGTACCCAGTCTCTTAAAGGTTCCGGCAGGAATCTGGAACATATCATTGAACATATCATCCACAAAATTATTTGTAAAAATACTTGGTCTTAACATAATAATGATCTCCTTTCCTTCCGCAGATGCAGTGTCCGGGTTTTATCCGGTAGCTCCACATCTGTGTTACTTGTTCTCTTTGTTCTAAATGTAATATAACACTTGTTATTAGCCATGTCAAGTGTCGAGTGCTAATTCTTTTATTAAAAAAATATTACGATTCTTTCGTAAATCTTTCACTAAAAAACTGCCATGTGAGAAATTCACATGGCAGCAATCTATTAAGGGTTTTAAGTGTTTTATATCCTCAGTCTCCTTCCACCGGAATCAGGTAGTGAAGCATAACCCATCCGGTGTAGTCTTCATAATCCACCAGTCCCCAGCCTTTTTGGAATTCTTTGATCTCCAGTTCCTGGTTCTCCGGCACTTTGCAGTATAAGCCTGCATCCCCGTCAGGTTCTTTTCTGAGATTGATGGCCTGGGCCTTGCTCAAGGTTTCCACCTTCCAGTGCCTGTTCCCGTAGCTTCCCATATGGAACATATTGATCCAGCATTTCTGTCCCTCATGTTCCACCTGAGCCCAGCCATTCTTCAGTTTCAGAACGGTAAATTCCGTCCCGTAAAGGATGCCGGATTCTGCCACATCGGCCTTGGGGGAGGGTTCTGTATACAGGTCGATTCCCTTCTCGGTGATGGAGTTCATATAGATTCGGCTTCCTACCTTAATATAGTTATCCCCATCATTTATAAAATGTAGCTGCTTCATCGGAATCCAGGCAGTGATCCCACAGTAATCAATCTGCGCCCAATCCTTGCCATCCACCTGGCGGTTGTCCAGCAACTGCACATATTTTCCCTCGGGGATAAAGCCGGTCTGGGTGGTGGTCCCGGGGTCTCCGAATACGGGAACTCCGTCCAGGGAATTGCTTTTCAGCGTGCAATAGGTCCCCAGGGGAGCTTTTACAGCATCCCCTTCTGAGTCAGCCGGCAGCTCGGAAGCCTGGGCAATCATATGGTGGAGATAGTGGGAGGGGTAGACAAAGCAGAAGCCAAGACATGCCAGGGCCACCAGGCCATAGATGACCTGCAGGTAGAGGGGCAGTTCCTTCCTGGCTTTGGCCCTTCTCCGTTTCCCGGCAGCCTTCCCGACGCTCTTATCCACCAGGGCTCTTCCTCCCGGAGGGGCGGGGTCCGGCAGCTGCCTGTAATCCGCCTCTTTCTCCTCCTCATGGACTCTCCATCCATGTTGGGATTCCTTCCACTGTCCATCCTCCGGATCGTAGTCCATCTCCCCAATCTCGATGTGGATGGTGTCATTTCCCACTTCTTCATCATCCATATCGATGATGATCTCCGGTTCTTCCATGGATTTTTTTCGATTTTGCAGAATGGTTTCGTCTAAGCGAAATGTATTTTTCTCATCCATGTCATTTTACACCTGTTACTTTATAGATTTCAAAAAAGCTGTTCTGACTGCTGCACAGTTCATCCCTGATCTCATACTCCACGTCTTCGTCATCGCGTCCCATGAGATATCCTATCTTCTTCGGTCCCCGGGTGATGATATAAACGTTATCCTTTAACAGGAACTTAGAGCTGATTCCATCCAGGCCAAGATCCGTTAATTTCTGTCGGTAAAGAGGAGTGTAGGCAGACCAGCTTCCGCTCATAAACCAGTTCATCTGGTGCATATCGTCGGTAGGAAGGGAAACCTTGGTGAAGCTCGTGGTATCCAGAACGTAAAAATTCTCCGGGTGTTCTCCGCAGTACTCCAGGACCTCACCCTTCTCCGCACCGTAGATCTGCTGGTACTCCTGGTTCCCCCGTACATTTTCCAGGATGCCGGTACAGTATCCGGAAGCCCTGGTAAAGAGGATGGCGATCAGCAGAATCTGCAGTAAGCCATGCAGGCGGCACATCCAGACTTCTTTATAACTCTCCAGGAAATGACATACCATAACGAATGCTGCCGTGAAGGTCAGCAGGCGGATACACTCTTCCACGCGCTGGGGGAACCTTCCGTTGATGGCCAGATAAATCCACTCTGCCGCCACCAGCAGGGCAAAGATCGCCGTCTGCAGCAGGTAGAGCAGGTGCATGCCGATGCCGGCCCGGAAGCGCAGGATCAGCGTGACCGGAATCAGAAGGATCAGCACCAGCCAGAAATAGAAAGAGTAAAAACGCAGGCGGAAGAAAGCCTGGGTGCTTTCCCCGGCCAGCCGAAGGGCTTTCTCACAGGACCCCTCTATCTTTTCTTTCCAGGACAGTTTCGGCTCCTTCCCCAACTCATACTCGTAGGTCTTCAATACCCAGTCTGTCTTGAAATCGTCCACCATGCAGTAGGTATAGTAGGCCATGGCATCCCGCTGTTCCTCCCGGATTCCCAGAGAGCTGTAGAACTCCTGATTCTCCTCATAGTCCGGGAATCCTTTGTAATCCTGCAGGTAAGCCCTGGCGTGATTGTAAGTATAATAGTCCTTCCACTCCTGGGAGCCGTACTCCCTGTCATTCATAAAGAGGGCTCCCGCACACAGGAGAGCGATGACGCAGAGGGCAACCCAGGGTTTCAATGATTTGAAAAAATGAATGTGATACTTGCTGATAAACTCAATCATCAAAAACGGCAGGACCATATAGAAGCAGGATGTCCTCAGGCAGTAAGCCGATATCATCAGAATACCCAGCACCAGCAGGTTCCAGGGTCTCCATGCTTCCTCCTTACTCTCCAAAGCCAGATAAAGCAGGGCCATGCACCCGCAAAAGCCCGCCGCGGTAGTAAATGTCATGGCGGAAAAGCAAGGCAGCCAGACGGTCAGGAAGCCCAGGGCATAGATCCCACAGATCAGGAAACGATTGCAACGGAAATGATTCAGCAGCCGGTACAAAACCATGATCAGGGCAAAGCCATACAGGGCTACGATGGTTCCCACATACCAGTTTACATCCTTCAGGTGAATCTTCCAGATATCGATCTCCGGATTCCTGATATAGAGGAAACGGATGACCCGGGAAAGGGGATATTTGAGGAAGATCGCGTGGGCTTCGGGAGTTCCGGTAAAGGATCCGTCCAGGATCTGCATGATAACGGAATCATCGTTCACTTCATAGCTGAAGGGAATCGTCGTGCAGATCCGATAGAGCAAAGGTACCACTGTCCCTACAGCCAACACCAGATTGATCAGCTGGTTGAGGAATCGGAACCACAGCTTTTCTGCCATTTCTTCTTTTTTCTTTTGGTATT
>CAMNGO010000074.1 GCA_946538445.1 uncultured Lachnospiraceae bacterium | reverse complement strand
GGATTTCAGAAACATCCCCAGATCGATGCCATCGAAGTCGTATGTATTGATGGCTGGCATGATATCGTCTGGGCTTATGCCAAGCAGTTTAACATCACCAAGTTGAAATGGATCGTATCCGGCGGTAATTCCGGTCAGGAATCCATCCGTAACGGTGTTTATAATCTGGAAGGAATCTGTTCGGATGATGACAACATCATCATTCATGACGGCATCCGCCCATTGGTGGATGAGACGGTTCTCTCCGACATTATTATCAAATGTAACCAGTACGGCAATGGCGTGACCTCCATGCCATACAATGAGCAGATCTTCGTCATTGATGATGAGATCAGTACCGTGCAGTACATCCCGAGAGAAACCCTTCGAAGAGTGTCCACTCCTCAGGCATACAAGTTCGGTAAGCTGGACTGGGCATATCATGAGGCATTTGAGAAAGAGATCGGCATCTATGGCTCCTCCTACACCAACACCATGATGGTAGAACTGGGAGAGAGACTGTATTTTGCTGCCGGTTCCGATAAGAACATCAAGCTCACCACCAAAGATGACCTTGAGTTGTTCAAGGCTTACCTGAAATCCGACAAGGACAATTGGTTGAAATAAGCTGTGACGGGGCAGAGTTTCCCCGCGTGAGAAATCATTTTGGAGGAGATACTATGACTATATATGATAATCCCCTGTATCTTGACGATATAAATATGGTGGCGGATCTGGGTCTGCCCTGGGACAAACTGCAGGGTAAATCCGTTCTCATATCAGGAGCCACCGGTCTGGTGGGCAGTTTCCTCGTGGATGTCCTGATGAGGAAAAATGAAGATGATCTGGGCTGCACCATCTACGCACTCAGCAGAAATGCGGAGCGGGCAGCCAAGCGTTTCTCCAGATGGCAGGGCAACCCCTTCCTTCAGTTTATCGCCTATGATATCAATCTGCCCTTTGTCCGGGATGATCTGGGAAAGGTCGACTATATCCTTCATCTGGCTTCCAACACCCATCCCATGCAGTACTCCACCGACCCCATCGGCACCATCACCACCAACATCATCGGTCTGACCAATATGCTGGACTTTGCGGTGGCCCATGAAGCGACTCGGTTTGCCTTCTCCTCCTCCAACGAGGTTTACGGAGAAAACCGGGGTGATGTGGAGATGTTCACCGAGGATTACTGCGGTTACATCAACTGTAACACCATGAGAGCCGGATATCCGGAAAGCAAGCGTTGCGGCGAGGCATTATGCCAGGCTTACAAGGCGCAGAAAGGACTGGATATCGTGATCCCCCGTCTGACCCGGTCCTATGGTCCCACCATGCTCATGAGCGACACCAAGGCCATCAGTCAGTTCATCCGTAAGGGAATCGCCGGGGAAGATATCATCCTGAAATCCGCAGGAACCCAGTATTACAGCTATACCTACATGGCAGATGCCGTGAGCGGCCTCCTGACGGTATTGCTCTGTGGTGAGAGCGGCGAAGCTTATAATATTGCCGACATTGCGTCCGATATCATGCTGAAGGATCTGGCAGCCATCATCGCTGATACCGCCGGCAAGCAGGTTGTCTTTGAACTGCCTGACGCCGTGGAGGCAGCCGGTTATTCCACCGCTACCAAAGCAAGGCTGGATGGCAGCAAACTGAAGGCTCTGGGCTGGAAACCTGCCTATGATATCCGCGGCGGACTTGAGAGAACCATCTCCATTCTGAAGGAAATTAATTAACAAAAATTTAATATATTTTTTTATCTGATGTTATCAGATAGGGAAATGCTCTGATTACTAATCAAAATATTTTGGGAAACGATTGGAAATCAGAGTATTTTTTTTCGAGAAAATTAATCATATTTTTGATTAGTAAAAAACACCCGATTGATTAGTAATCAGCCCGATCCGGTCCTGTTGACAGTTTCATTTCAGCCCTTATAATGGAGGTATCAAAACAAACGAACAAAAGGCATACACGAACATATAATGACTTGGAGGTACTGAAATGAGCAAAGCATTAAACCTGAATTCCTACGTAAGCAAAGAGATCAACTGCCCCTGCGGACACACACATTATTCATCCGTAAAGAGAATCGATATCGACAAGGATGCGGTAAAACGTCTCCCGACTCATATCACAGAACTTGGATACAAGAAGCCCTTCATCGTAGCTGACATCAACACCTGGAAGGCTGCCGGAGAGGCCGCTGCCGCAGAACTTGAAAAAGCCGGCATCGACTACGGCAAAGTGATCCTGGACTATGAAGAGGTTGTTCCAAACGAGCAGGTAATCGGGGAGATCCTGGTGGCAGTGACACCCGGAACAGACCTGATCCTGGGTGTCGGCTCCGGTACATTGAATGACCTGTGTAAACTCATCAGCTTCCGCATGGGTCTTGACTATATCATCTACGCTACTGCTCCTTCCATGGACGGTTTCGTCTCCATCGGTTCCGCTCTCATGCTTCATCATGTGAAGACCACCGTGGACTGTCATGGTCCGGTTGCCGTGATCGGTGATACGGATGTTCTGGCAAATGCTCCTATGAGACTGATCGCTGCCGGACTCGGCGATACGCTTGGTAAATACACCTGTCTTCTGGACTGGAAGATGTCCCGCATGATCAACGGCGAATACTACTGTGAAGAAGTAGTGGATATGGTCCGCACCGCCATCAGCACCGTGATGGAGTACAGCAAGAAGGTACAGGAGAGAGATCCTGCAGCCATCAAGGCTGTGACAGAGGCTCTGGTCCTCACCGGTATCGCCATGAGTTTTGTGGGCAACTCCAGACCTGCATCCGGCTGTGAGCATCATTTCTCTCACTTCTGGGAGATGCGCGCCCTGATGCATGGAAAGACTCCTGCACTTCATGGTACCCAGGTAGGTGTCGGCACGATCGTGGCTTTAAAACTCTACCATATGCTGGCAGAAGAAGCGGTTGATTTTGATGCCGCCAAGGCAAGAGTCTTTGATAAAGATGCCTGGACCGAGAACATCCATCGTTGCTACGAAGTGGCAGCAGACGGAATCATCGCAGTGGAGGAAGCTTCTCAGAAGAACGATGTTGCTCAGAGAGATGTACGTATTGCATATATGAAAGAAAACTGGGCTACTATCTGCAAGACCATCAAAGAAGATCTCCCGGCCACCGAAGAGATGGAAGCACTCCTGGCTTCTCTGGATGCCCCCATCGCACCGGCACAGATCGATGTGGATGAAGAGGAAGTGAAAGACTGCGTGATCTACGCCAAGGAAGTCCGTGCAAGATTTACTGTTCTGCAGATGATCTGGGATCTGGGTCTCTCCGAGGAGTACGGCAAACGCATGGTGGAATATTTCCGCAGCAAATAATTAAGATTAGCAAAAACTATCATAAATCAATTTAAGAATAAGAGGAGGTACACAATGAAAAAATATGCAATCGGATTGGATTACGGTACATTATCAGTAAGGGCACTTCTGGTGGACATCGCAGATGGAACGGAAATCGCACAGAGTGTCTACGAATACCCACATGCCTGCATGGAGACCCACATCCCCACCGGAGAATCCCTGCCGCCGGCATGGTCACTCCAGGATCCCAGTGATTACCTGGAAGGATTGATCACGGTTGTCCGTGGTGTAATGAAAGAAAGCAAGGTACTTCCGGAAGAAATCATCGGTATCGGCGTTGACTTCACATCCGCTACCATCATGCCCGTTAAGAAAGACAAAACCCCTCTGAGCATGACAGCAGAATTCGCCCATGAGAAACACGCTTATGTAAAACTGTGGAAACATCACGGGGCAGAGCCGGAAGCTGCATTCATCGACAAGGTTGCCAGAGAGAGAAATGAATCCTTCATGGATATGTACGGCGGAAAAGTCTCCAGTGAATGGACCATCCCGAAGATCCTCGAGACATTACATCATGCACCGGATGTTTATGAGAAGGCAGATTATTTTATGGAGGCAATGGACTGGATTCTCTGGGAGATGACAGATGAGCTGACTACTTCTGCATGTACAGCCGGTTTCAAGATGTTCTATAATCATGAGACAGGATTCCCGTCCAAGGACTTCTTCAAGGCACTGGATCCCAAGATGGAAAACTTTGTGGAAGATAAATTCAACATCCCTGTTCTGCCAATCGGTGCCTGCGCAGGTCATCTGTGTGATTCCATGGCAAGAGAGCTGGGACTTCTGGCAGGAACTCCTGTGGGAACCGGTATCATCGATGCTCACTGTTCCGTACCGGGCGGCGGTGTTGGAGAACCCGGCGAGTTAATGATCATCATGGGAACCTCCTCCTGCCATCTGATGCTGGCAGACCACAGCGGAAAGATCGAAGGTATCCAGGGTATCATCAAAGACGGTATCATGCCTGGATTCTTCGGAATCGAAGCAGGTCAGTCCTGTGTAGGTGATCATTTTGCATGGTTTGTGGACAACTGTGTTCCGGAATCATATGCCCGTCAGGCAAGAGAGAAAGGAATCAGCGTTCATCAGCTTCTTTCTGAAAAACTTGCCGGTTACAAGGCAGGTGCAAGCGGACTGGTAGCCCTTGACTGGTTCAACGGTGTACGTTCTCCGCTGATGGATTTCGACCTGAACGGTCTGATCATCGGTATGAACCTGCTCACCAAACCGGAGGATATCTATCTCGCCCTCATCGAAGCAACCGCATACGGCACCAGAGCCATCGTGGAAAGTTTTGAGAAAGCCGGTATCCCGGTTAACAGAGTAGTACTCAGTGGTGGTATCCCATCCAAGAACTCTCTGATCGTTCAGATCTACACCGATGTCCTGAACCGTGAAATCAAGGTTTGTGCTTCCGATCAGGCATGTGCCCTCGGCGCAGCTGTTCTCGGTACAGCAGCAGCACCGGAAAGCGTAACAGGCTACAAAGATGCCAACGAAATCGCAGCAAAATTTGCCAAACTCCAGGATAAGACATACGTTCCGAATCCTGCACAGGTAGCCGTATATGACAAACTCTACGCAGAGTACAATACCCTTCTCGACTACTTCGGCAGAGGTGCCAATGACGTGATGAAACGTCTCAACAAAATTCGTGAAGAAAACAAATAATATAACTGCATAAAATGCTTAAGGGGACCTCGGGTCCCCTTTTTTCTGTTCTGTGTACAGATTATTTCTTCTTTCCGGTGGACTGTCGTATGATCAGTCTGGGTTCATATTCCATCCGTGTGATCCGTGACATACTGTCAGGCCTGGAATCCTGATGGTTTCTGCTGTGAATCAGGTTGACCGCATCCTTGCCTTTTTGCACCGCTGCGTGCTCCACTGTGGTCAGGGATATCTGGGGCATAGCGGAAAGAACGGAATTATCAAAACCTGCCACTGAATAATCTCTGGGTACCTTATGCCCTCTCTGTGTAAGGGCTGACAGGATCCCGTAGGCAGTCATGTCATTTTGTCCGATAAAAGCAGTGATGGGCATACCGGAATCCAGGACTTTTTCCGTCATCCGGCATCCTACCTGGTACTCTGCCGACTGATAGGCATAATCCCGGAATTCGGCGGATGTGGGTGTAAATACCCGCACAAGGTCCTTATCCAGACCCCTGTCTTCGTAGGCCATCCGGATCCCTTCCAGCCTCCGCAGGCGGCTGATCTCATGTTTCCCCATGGGGGAGGAGATAAATGCAAGATGTCTGTGTCCCAGGGAGATGAGGTGGTCCGCCATGATATACCCGGGCTTCTTGCTGTCCAGCTCCACAGAATCAAACCGGATGTTGTCAGGCTTCTCTCCCACCATAACAACAGGGAGATTTTTTGATATAGCATTAGCCTCTGCTATCTTGCGGATGGGATAAAGAATGATGATCCCTGCCAGTCTGCTGCTTTTGGGCAGGGAGAGAATCTGTGATTCCCTCTCCGGATCCCGGAAAGTAACCTCCGTCAGGACCTGGTATCCCAGGCTCTGGGCCTGTTCCAGGACGGAGTGGATGATGGTGGTATAGTAGCTGTTGGTCAGGAGAGGCGCGATGATCAGTATGGTATCTGACAGGCTGTTCTCCATGGCGGCAGCCTTCTTGACCGGTTTCTTATAACCAAGTTTTCTGGCGGCCTCCCACACTTTACTCTCTGTCTCCGGCATAAAGGAGACATTCTTCTTCCCGCTTAATATCATTGAAACCGTAGATTGAGATACTCCGGCATACTCCGCGATATCTCTGGTGGTAACCTTATTCCTCTTTCCCATCTTATCCGTCCCTCTATGAATCATTTATTTTGATTTATTTTAATTAACAGCTTCCATATTAATCAAAACAACAATTGATTAATTCTAATATAGCCCTTAATACCCCTTCTGGCAAGACATGAATCATCTTTGTGGAAAAAAATCGGTTAATCAATCCTTTTTGATTAATAAAAATTCCCTGATCATCGCTTATTTATGCCATTTTGGAGATTTGACAGCCTAAGATAAATATGTTTCAATATGGGTGTAGCGAGATAGAAATCAATGACAAACCATTTACAAAGACATAAAACAAAAATTAAGAAAAACCATCTATGAGAATCAGGAGGAAGAAAAAATGAGCGTTATTACTTTCGTATGTGCAGGACAGATGAACTCAGCTATCACATTTCCGGCTTTTGAGAACGGCCATGAGGTCCGTCTGGTAGGATCCCCTCTGGACAGAGATATCATCGACGGCCTTCGTAAAGATGATTTCCATATCACATTAAAAAGAACCTTACATCATGGCATCAAGTACTATCAGATTGAAGAGCTGGCAGAAGCTCTGGAAGGTGCTGATCTGATCCTGGGCGGAGTAAGCAGTTTTGGTCTGGACTGGTTCTGTGATGAGATTCTGCCGGTACTCCCGGAAGAAGTTCCGCTCCTTACCGTCACAAAAGGTATGGTTGACCTGGAAGACGGAACCCTGGTTCCTTATCCCACCATCTTTGAGCAGAGACAGCCGGAAGGCAAACATATCAACTTCAACGCCATCGGCGGTCCATGTACCAGTTATGAGCTGGCTGACCATGATGATTCCCACGTAGCCTTCTGCGGCAAAGATATGGAAACCTTAAAATATATCAAATCCCTCCTGGCATGTGATTACTATCACATCTCCCTCTCCACGGACGTGAAAGGTGTGGAGTGCGCAGTTGCCATGAAGAATGCCTATGCCCTTGGTGTCAGCCTGGCAGTAGGTCTCGCAGAAGCCAGAGACGGAAAGATCGGAGCTGTTCATTATAATTCCCAGGCTGCCCTCTTCGGCCAGGGCTTAAAAGAAATGATCCAGCTCTTGGAGCTGATCGGTGGCGGTCCAGAGAACATCATCCACGGCGGCGGGGACCTGTATGTTACCGTCTTCGGCGGAAGAACCAGAAAAATCGGTACTTTACTGGGTAGAGGCATGTCCTTCGAGGATGCCATGAAAGAGCTGGAAGGGGTAACCCTGGAATCCATCGTCATCGCTACCAGAACCGCAAGAGCCGTCAGAAAACTGGCTGAGCGCGGAGTCGTAAGCCTGGAAGATTACCCGCTGCTGATGCATGTAGATCAGCTGATCAACGGCGGCGCAAAAGTGAATATCCCTTGGGATGATTTCACCACTATCGTTGAGAAATAATACATCAGAAAAACAGAGGAATATGTCAGTTGGTCCTGCATATTCCTCTGTTTTTTTATACGATATCTATCTGTTCGGACAGGGTCCGGTTGATCCTCTTACCAGAAGTACCGGGTCATACTCCAGCCTCATCAGATAAGATTTATCCTCCGGTTTCTCCGAGCTGGCCTGGTGCCTGTCCACCAGGATCTTGATGGCGGAAGCCCCCTTCTCCTCGATGGAATGGTCGATGGTAGTGAGAGAGATCCCCTTGAAGGAGGAAGCCAGGGTATTATCAAAGCCACACACCGAATAATCCTCAGGAATAGAATATCCCATCTTATGAAGGGCATCTATGACTCCGAAGGAGATCTGGTCATTGGTTCCCACAAAGGCAGTGGCCCTATGTCCATTGTTTTTCATATATTGTAAGGTAAGCTGATACCCGGCATCATAGTAACGGTTTCCCATAAGATAATAATCCCACTGCTGCTGGGTCAGAGCCACCGTCTCCACCTGGTCAGGATCCATACCGGCACGGATAAACGACTCCTTCAGTCCATCCAGCCTGCGGATACGGGGAAGTTCCACAGGATCCAGAGGTGTTGTCATGTAGGCGATATGGCGATGTCCCAGGGAGATCAGATGGTCCCCGATCATAATCCCGGAGCGTTTGCTGTCCAGCTCGATCAATGGAACACGAAGCTTCTCGTTATAGTCATTGATCAGGATGAAAAGAACCTTTTTTCGGAGTTCATTGATCCGGTCTATGGCCTGGGGAGCATAGGTATAGATCACCCCGTACATGCCCGCATCCGCTGCCATGTTAAGATAGGTTTCCTCCTTTTTCCTATCCCTCATGGTATATGTGGTCATGGTATAGAGACCTTTTCTCGCCGCGCTTAAAGTGATAGACCTTATCAGGGTGGTATAATACTCCGTGGACACGGACGGGCACATGATCATCACGGTCTTCTTCATGGTACTCTCCGGCTTCTTGGGTCTTTTTTTATATACATAGCCCATTTTTTCGGCAGTCCGGATAATCTTATCCACCGTCTCCTGGCGGAAGGAGATATCCTCTCTCCCACTCAATACCATGGATACCGTAGATTGGGACAGATTACATTTCCTGGCGATATCACGGGTGGTAACTTTGGTCTTTTTAGGCATGGCAGTTCCCTCCATCTATACATGTGCTATACATGTTCCATTCCTATCCTTATCTCTATTTTATAGGAATATTGATTATTAATCAATGGAAGGATTATTCCCTTTGTTCTTCTATGGACAAATCCTAAAAAAGTGCTATAATACAAACTACGGAAGCATAGCTCAGCTGGGAGAGCGTCTGGGTCACAACCAGAAGGTCATGGGTTCGAGCCCCGTTGCTTCCA
>CAMNGO010000073.1 GCA_946538445.1 uncultured Lachnospiraceae bacterium | reverse complement strand
TGGATATTTATTCGGGGAACAGATCGGAGATCAATCATAAAATCACAGAATATCTGGATGAGGAATTTGGGAAATCTTACGGTATGGAAGTATTGGACGCATCCATTATTGATGTTCATCCGGACAAACAGCTGAGACAGACAATCAATAACAGGGTAGAAGCACTACAGAAAAAACAACAGGCCCAGGCAGAACAGGAGACAGCAAAGGTTGAAGCGCAGACAGCATTGATCAAAGCACAGAATGAAGCTGAGATCGCAATAACCAAAGCAAAGGCTGAGGCTGAAGCAAATAAAGTAAAGGCTGCGAGCATTACTCCGGAGCTGATCCAGATGAAAGAAGCTGAAGCCAGATATAAACACGGATGGATCACTGTCCAGGGGGCGGATGCCATTGTGAAAGAAAAATAGATCTGACAGGAGTGACAAATTATGAATAAGGTGGTCTTGATGGGAAGACTGACAAAGAATCCTGATATCAGATATACACAGGCTTCGCCAGCCATGTGTATTGCAAGGTACACACTGGCGGTGAATCGCAGAATACGCAAAGAAGGCGAACAGGCAGCGGATTTTATATCATGTGTAGCATTTGGCAAAGCCGGTGAATTTGCTGAGAAATATCTGATGCAAGGGACGAAGATCACTGTATCCGGAAGATTACAGACAGGATCCTATACCGATCGGGAAGGAACAAGGAGATACACAACAGATGTGGTCATCGAGGAACAGGAATTTGCAGAGAGCAAAGGATCTCAAGAAAAGAGACGGGCAGCAGTTGATCCGGAGCCGGAGCAGGCAGCAGATACTTATCCGGAATCGGCACCTTTCGTGAATGAGGAAGGCTTTATGAGTATTACCGAAGGAATTCAGGAGGAACTGCCGTTTATCTAAGAAAGAAAACCCAGCCGGTCTATCCGGCTGGGTGATCCTGCCGGTTAATAATATTTAAGGGATGATGCGAAGGTGAATGCGAAAGAATATCTTAGACAGATAAAGGTATACGATAATAGAATACAAAGAAAGATTGACGAGCTGGAAAGGCTTCGTGCTCTTGCCACGGGAGCAGGCGGCAGCGGTATGGATCCGAATAAAACGATATCAAGTCCGGATCCGCACAGGATGGAAAATTGTATCACCAGATATGTTGAACTGGAAGAAGAAATAAATGCCATGATCGATGGGTATGTAAACCTTCGCGATAAGATCATAAATGAGATACATGAAATCGGTGACGCAAGATACGAGGAACTGCTATATCTGAGATATGTACAGTTTAGGAGACTGGAAGAGATCTGTTGCCAGATGA
The DNA here is from genome assembly GCA_946538445.1 of uncultured Lachnospiraceae bacterium. Taxonomy (GTDB): domain Bacteria; phylum Bacillota; class Clostridia; order Lachnospirales; family Lachnospiraceae; genus Anaerobutyricum. The sequence goes on along the minus strand of CAMNGO010000073.1, from coordinate 7,681 downwards.
GAAAGCCGAATGGAGACTATTATTCCTATGATCACATTCTCAGACTTCATGGAATTGCCTTGAAAGTTTTCTGGGAGAAACATGAAAAACAAGAAAAATGATACAAAACAACATTCAAATGCCATGTTTAGTATGTTATAGTGGCATCGTAAAGGCTTGGGCATGTTATGCGTGTCCAGGTCTTTTAATTTGAAAATGACGGCCACCATGTACATCTCTGCGGTTTTTTCAAGTACTTTTACCGTTCATGTGATACCTTCAGAGGAAGAGTAAGCACCTCCTTTCAATGGCTTCAACCGGGAGTCAACCCCAAGGGATGGCATGTGTGGTATCTATGGGAGATACGATGAGGAATGTAAGATATGCTAATGGCAATCTGAGACGGAAGCACCGTGCCAGGATGAAGGCAATGGGTGCACCGTGTGGGATATGCCATGGAAGGCTAGGTCCTATTCATTATGACGAACCAAGCGACAGCAAACATCCTCTATCGTTTGTGATCGATGAGATCAGGCCTGTATCGAGATGGAAAGAGTTTGGATATGATTCTCCGAAAGCAGCGGCCCAGGACTGGTCTAACCTTCAGCCTGCTCATTACTGTTGCAATGCAGCAAAGAGTAATAAGACAGAAAAGGAGCTGAGGATATCCAGGAACAAAGTCAATATATTGGATGGCGAATGGTGAGAGGCAGGACCAGGGGAGGGACCCCCCACCCGCCGGCTGGCGACCCCCGCCGTCCAGCGCCTATTTACCCCCGAAGGCATATTTCTTTTAGGGGGGTGGTATTAAAAGGGCAGAGAAGAGGTGGTCCGGAGTGCCCGAAAATCAGGACATTATTAAGAAACAAAAGAAAGAACAGAGAAGGCTTACTAAGCTCCTCAGGGACACCGGAACCCCTCCGGAACGCATCAAATTATTGGAAGAAATTATCCAAAATGTATCATTTATGCATGCCAAGCTGGAGGAGACCAGGGAGGCAATTGTTGGTGAGAAGATCACTGTGACCTATGATAATGGCGGTGGTCAGACGGGCATCCGGGAGAACCCAGCCTTTAAGGCTTATGAAGCCCTCTGGAAAACTTACATGACAGGGATGACAAGGATTATCGAGGAGATGCCGAAAAAGGAAGCAGATGCGGCAGTCTATAAAAAAGGAGAACCAATGACGGTCCTTGACATGATCAAAGCAAAGAAGGCCCGGACATGAAAGGATCACAGGAACCGCGGATCAGGATCGAGCCTGACAGGGTATCAACAGACGGTAAAGATGCTGCGGAACTGATGAATGCATATGGTAACAGGCTGGATCCGTGGCAGGAACTAGTTGTCGAGTGTTGGCTTGGACTGGATGAAGATGGAAATTATAATGTCACATCTGCTGGACTGGCACTGCCGAGGCAGAATGGAAAAAATGTATGCCTGGAAGCCAGGGAACTCTATGGGATGCTGATCAATGGAGAAAAGATCCTTCATACAGCACACCAGGTGAAGACTTCAAAGAAATCTTTCCGGAGGCTGTCGGCCATATTTGAAGATAAAAGATATCCGGAAATCATGGCCATGGTAAAGAATATACGCAGAACCAACGGTGAAGAGGCGATAGAACTTCTGAATGGAGGATCTATAGAGTATTCAGCAAGATCCAGACAGGCGGCCAGAGGATTTGACGGGATTAGTGTAGTTGTTTTTGACGAAGCACAGGAACTCCAGGATGATCAGCTGGAAGCAATCATGGCAACATTGTCTGCCTCTACGACAGGGACCAGGCAGCTGATCTATACCGGGACACCTCCTTATCCGGGGTGCCCTGGCACAGTCTTCCGTAGGCGGAGGACAAATTGTATACAAAACACCGGACCGCACAATGCCTGGCATGAGTGGAGTGTGGAAGCGGAGAATGTTGAACAGATCAATGTCAGTGATACGACTCTATGGTATATGACGAACCCGGCTCTTGGGATTCGACTGACGGAGGAATTCACCGAAGAGGAGCTGACTACCATGACTCCGGACGGGTTCGCTAGAGAGCGTCTTGGATGGTGGAGTCCTCTGCTGACAGAGAACGACTCGGCAATCAATGAGGCGGATTGGAAAGCCTGCTGTTCTGATCAGATGAAGCCGGAAGGGAAGACAGCATATGGAGTCAAATTCTCCCCGGATAGTACATTTGTTACTCTATGTGGTGCTGTCATTCCGAAAGAAGGACCGGCACGAATCTCCCTGATTGCTATGAAACAAGTAGGCATGGGAACCAAATGGTTGGCAGACTGGCTGAATGAAAGATACGGAGAAGCATCCTGTGTGGTGATCGACGGAAAGAACGGTGTTGATGTCCTGGCGGATAAGATTTCCGATACCTGGAAGGCAAAAGATTCTGTTATTCGTTCTAAACCAAAGGATGTGATCGCAGCAGCGGGGCTGCTGATGGATATGCTGTCAGAAAAAACAATCACATGGTATAGGGGACAGGAATTATTAAACGAATCAGCACTGAAATCAACAAAACGGGCCATATCCGGAGGATGGGGCTTCGGGGGTGATTTTTCCGGGCCAATCGAGGCAGCTTCTCTTGCACTATGGGGAGCGAAGACTTCGAAAAGGGATCCTGGAAGGAAGATGAGGATAGGATGACAGAGTTATTAATCGATGTGGACAGACTAGAGGACCTTTCGAATCTGGAAAGGGAGAAGCTTCGGGAGCTGTTTAATGTATATGAATACCACAGAAGCAAAAACGAACTAAAAAATAAATACTATGAAGGCCATATCTCTTTGGCTGAGGTGAATCTGGGAATCGCTCTCCCACAAACACTTCGAGGGTTGGAGATCGGATGCTCATGGGGAGCAAAGACAGTGGACGTTCTTGCTGCCAGATCTATGTTTGACGGATTTGTCGATATGAATGGCGGAGAAGTGGGCGAATTAGCCGAGATTGTCGAGGATAACCGGTTTTTATCCGAATACATGAAAGCTTGTCGAGATGAACTCAAGTATGGTTCAACGTTCGCCACTCTCTCAAGGGATAGGAGCAAAAAGTGTAAGATTCGATTCCATTCTCCCCAGAGTGCAGCAGCATTGTGGAATGGGGAACTCGGTCGGGTCGACTGTGGGTTTGCAATTATAGATAGCACTCCGGATGAATCAATGGAGATGCTCTGGAGACCTTCATTGATCAATTATTATACGGACAATGACATCATCGTGTTTCAGAGAATAGATGAAGAATGGACAACGATCAGGTATCCGCACCAGATGGGAAGACCATTGATGGAACCACTGATCTGGAATGCCACCAGTGATAAACCATTCGGCAGATCTAGGATAAAGGAACCGGTTCGGAGGCTGATCCAGGGGTATGTAAGAACTATCGCAAATGCGACCATTGGTCTGGAATTTGCTACATCTCCGCAGAAATACCTTCTTGGTATTACTGATGAACAGTATGATGTCGTAATCAATCAGAAATTCAAACAATACGTAGGAAGTATCCTGGCTTCAACAACGAACCCGGAAACGGGAGAAAAACCGGTATTTGGACAGCTCCCACAAGGGAATATCTCTCCACATGTGGAGATGATCAGAGTCCTGGCTACACAGTTTTCAGCTGCTACAGGGCTTACCGTATCGGATACCGGTGTTGTCAATGATGCCAATCCGACAAGCTCCGATGCAATCCTGGCACAGACACAGACATTGGTAGCTATGGCAGAACAGCTGAATGCTGGAAACGGAAATTCCCTAAAGACCATCGGACTCATGGCTATGGCCATAGCAAACAATACTAGCGTGGAAGGCCTGTCCGATGAACAGAAGAACATAATCCCTCATTTCAAGAATCCGGCTATGCCAAGTGTGGCCGTGACAGCAGATGCCGCGATCAAGATTGCATCCGCCAGGGAAAACTTCGCCTCCACCGATACATTTCTTGAGATGATCGGGTTTGATCAGGCAGACATCCGCCGGATCAAAGCCCAGGAACAGAGGGCAAGAGGGCAGATGCTCCTCCTGGAGATGACAGGAGTAGAAGAATCCGGGCAGAATCAGGAAGAACAGAACCCGGCGGCAGCAGAGGTGACGTCAGATGAAGATATCACAGAGTGATTGGATCCGTTACCGGGACATGATGTCCAGAATCAGCAAAAAGGCAGCCGCGGACTTTGATGCCAAATTCTTAGGAAAGATCGATGCGGTTGACAGAAAAGAAATCATCGATTATGCCATGGCTTTAGTACAGAAGTACAGCGAGGCGTCTTCCGAACTGGCCTGCCAGATGTATGAACGCATCGCAGAACTTTCAGGAGTGACCATTCCTCCTGCCGAGCCGGCCGAGGCGGCGAAATATGGTGAGGTGGCAAAAGGAATCAACGGGACACTGAAACAGTCCCCGGAAGGGAAGCTCTGTAGTGATGTGGTAGACAGACTGGTCAAACGTGCCGGAGCTGACACTATGCTGAAGAATGCGGAGAGGGATCGGGCCCAATTTGCCTGGGTACCTCATGGCGATACCTGCAGTTTCTGTATCATGCTTGCCTCCAGAGGGTGGCAGAACATCTCAAAGAATGCCTTAAAGAACGGCCATGCCGAGCACATCCACGCTCATTGCGACTGCCAATATTGTGTAAGGTTTAATCAGAATACCGAGGTGGAAGGATATGACCCGGATAAGTATCTGGAGATGTATGAGAATGCCGAAGGAAATAAGTGGCAGGATAAGCTGAACACGATGAGGCGGGAAGCAGAAAAAATAAAAAATGATAAAAATAAGGCCAGTTATGTCAAAGATGCCACAAAATTATGGCATAGCGATAAACATAAAAAGCCGAAACAAATAGTATATAAACAAAATGTGACTATTGATGGAATTGATTACCATGTCGACGGAATCCATGTAAAACTTGATCCTGATGAAAATGAAAAACGCGTAGGCGAACTACTGACTGAAAAATTGGGAGGAAGATTAGAATTCTGGCCTAAAATTGTAGTACCAGAAAATGTGAAGACGCCAGATTATGTATTTTATGGACAAAAAGTCGATTTGAAAACACCTACCAAAACCAATAAAGATACATTTTATAATGCATGTCATAAAAAGAAGAAACAAGCATCAGGCTTTATATTTGATATTTCTAACATAGAAATGAGTAGGGATGAAGCGATTGAGCAAGCAAAAGCATTATTTAAGAGAAGAGGAACACTGTTTGTCGAAAGAGTGTTCTTGATTGATGGTGATGACATCTTTTTGGTTTTAGAAAAATAAAAAAATAAAGCAGATCCGCAACCCAATATAGGGGATCACGTCCTGCTTTATTGTAAGATATCTCATAAATAGTATATCACATTTTGTGTAGATATCAATACAAAAGAAGAATAATTGTTAATTAAGTACTCCAATTTTTGGCGGTGCTTTTTTTATTGCCAACTCGTGCGTTAAACGAGGAAATAAAACTCTAAGGAGGACCATTTATGAGCGATATAAACGCTACTGTACCCACACAGGAACAAACACCTGCTGAAGAGCAGGGGCGTACATTCACACAGGAAGAGGTCAATGCTATTGTTGGGAAGCGTTTGGCTGAAACTCGTGCAAAGTATGCTGATTATGAAACACTGAAAGAAAAGGCTGCAAAGTTTGACAAGACAGAAGAAGCGGCTAAGTCAGACCTTCAAAAGGCAACAGAACGGGCGGAGGCTCTTCAGAAGCAACTTGACTCCATGATTCAGGCTGATAAACTTCGACAGATCCGCGACAAGGTGTCCAAGGAGACAGGCGTACCCATAACACTCTTGTCTGGTGAAACAGAGGAGGCATGTACCGAACAGGCAAAAGCGATCCTAGCCTTTGCGCAGCCAACACAAACCGGTTATCCGCAGATCAGGGATGCCGGAGAGATAACCAATATCGGAGGTGGGAAAACCCGCGATCAGTTTAAAAGCTGGTTCGAAGCAAACCTCCAAAAGAAATGAAAAGGAGATTAAGTTATGGCTGATATTAACAGAACCACTAACAGCATGGCGCTGCCTAGTGACATTTCTTCAGAAATTCTTCAGAAAACTCAGGAAGAGTCCGCAATCATGAGACTTGCCAGACAGATTGCTCTTCCTGGCCGTGGAGTTACAATCCCGGTAATCACAGGCGATCCGACAGCAGCATGGGTAGCAGAAACAGGTGTTAAGCCTGTATCTAACGGCACACCCGGAACAAAACTGATGCAGGCATTTAAGATCGCAGTCATCGAAACATTCTCTGCTGAGTTTGTTCGTGATATCCCCGCTCTTTACGATGCTCTTGTTCAGAGACTTCCGGCAGCTCTTGCTGGTGTTTTTGATTCTACAGTGATCGGAGCAACACAGGCCCCGTCCCAGAGCAATTTTGACACATTCGCAGGCTGTACAGCTCAGTCCATCCTTAATGCCAACAACGGCACATATCTTGGTCTTGTTGCTGCAGATGCTGACATTGCTGCACACGGTGGTGTTATGAATGGTCTTGCCCTTGGCGCACAAGCTCGTGCTCTGCTCCTGACAGCAACAGACACAACTAACAGGCCTCTGTTCCTTGCTTCTGCAAACGATGGAACAGTTGATAAGATCATTGGCGTTTCGACTTACTTCAACAAGCACCTGTATAAAGCTGGTACGGCAGCAGTTGGCCAGACAGCGGGCACTCCGGCAATCGTTGGTGTAGCTGGTGACTGGACGCAGGCGATGTATGGAACCGTTAATGGTGTCGAGATCTCTGTAAACGATTCCGCTTCTCTGATTGTTGGGTCTGGAAATGATGCAACCACAATCAACCTGTGGCAGCAGAACATGGTAGCAGTTCGGGCAGAGATCGAGGTCGGATTCCGCGCTGACACATCCTGCTTCAACCTTCTTACAGGAGCTATCCCGACATAATGAAGTTTGTGCATTTCATTAATACACATGGAAATGATATGTGGGTCGCGGAAGACCGCGTAGAAGAATACAAGGCGGCTGGTCATAGGATGGCCGCCGAACCTAAGGCGGAGAAGCCCACAGAGAAACCAAAACGCACAAGGAAGAAGTGAGGCGTGGATTATGGCATACGCAACAGTTGCTAGTGTACAGAAGCGCCTGCTTACCCCAATGACAGCACAACAGCAGACATTGTGTGCGGCATTGCTGGACGATGTCGCGCTTCTGATTGATGCCTATGTGGAAAATGTCGATGAGGAGGTCGCTGAAACTGTATCGTGTAGAGTTGTTGCACGGGCTATAGGTGACACCTCATCAAGTGATATTCCTGTAGGCGCCACACAGGGTTCAATGTCTGCCCTGGGATATTCCCAGAGCTGGACCATTGGTGGGAATGGCGCTGTTGGAGAGATCTACCTGACAAAAGCAGAAAAAAAGATGCTTGGAGTCGGGGACAAGATCGGCTCATATTCTCCTGTTCAGGAGGACTGCTATGACGGGAATATCAATAATCTTATATAACAAAGTACAAACCGGCATTGATGGTTTTAACCGTCCAATCTATACAGAAGTGCCGGAGACAATAGAGAATGTTCTGATCGGAGAACCGACAACGGACCAGGTCATTGACGAGCTTAATCTGTCCGGTAAGCGTCTTGCTTATACACTGGCAATCCCAAAGGGAGACAGCCACGAATGGACAGACAGAAAAGTGGAGTTCTTCGGGGAAGTCTTCCGGACATTC
>CAMNGO010000072.1 GCA_946538445.1 uncultured Lachnospiraceae bacterium | reverse complement strand
TAGTGCAACAGAAATCTACCGCCAGCATATCTGGTAAGGGTGGAAAGGGGAGGTAAGAGCTCACCGATTCTCTGGTAACAGAGGGTGCCATGTAAACCCCATCCGAAGCAAGACCAAACGCGAGACGATAAACCTTGCCCGGGTAGTCTCCAGGTAGGTCGCTTAAGTCTGCCGGCGACGGCAGATTCAGACAGATGATCATTCACGACATAACCCGGCTTATCGTCCGGCTCTGACTATGCTGACTATCCTCATCTCAGTCAGCGATTATCCAACGATTCCATTTTGTTCCGAATCATCTTTAATTCATTTTTCAATTCTTCCAGCCTGATTTTCTGAGGGTCAGAATTCGCTCCGGCATCTGCCAGGATCCGATTCATGATGCCCTCCTTTTTTTTCTCCTCCCGAAGGAGATATTCTTTCAAGACCGGCCGGCATTCTTCCTCCGGGAGAGCGCCGTAGATGTAATCCTCCTCCTTGTCATACCTCTCCTGTCCCGGAATTGCTTTTATCACTACATAGTATTTCCCTTCATCCTTGAGAAACCACTCCTTAAGAATCCGGTAACCCAAATCATGAAGCGAATGTCTTACCTTAAACCATTCGGATTGAGGCTGAAGGATCAGCTCCGGCTGTTCTTCGAGGAGGTCTCTTCTCTTCCATAGGATCCTGCAGATCAGATCACCGCCCATCCCGGCCAGGATCACCGTGTCTGCCTCATGGGACCCAAGCTGTGTCAACCCGTCACTGAGCCTGGTGCTGATCCGGGATTCCAGCCCTTGTTCCCTGATATGCCGGGCTGCTCTTTCCAGAGGCCCCTTGTTCACATCCATGGCGATGGCGGAAGGAATCCTTTCTTTCTGCACCAGATAGATGGGGACATATCCATGATCTGTTCCTATATCCGCCACCCGGTTTCCGGGTGTGACTGCGGAGGCCACCGCCAATAATCTGTTTGATAAATTCATGGGTTTTTTCTCTTATTTGTTATATATGTGCAGATCCAGTTTCTGAATCTTGTTTTTCTGTGCTATGAGTTCCTGCCAGCGGGTTATATCATTGGTATGGGTCATCTCATCCTCAATGCTGGCCAGTTTCACCTTCCGGACGATGTCGGACAGGGCCTTGTCATTTTGTTCCGGATCCGGTTCATATTTCAGCCGGGTACTGAACAAGGAGGCCACTTCCTTTTTCTCCTCCGCATCCGTAAATTTCACCAGGATTCCGGCGGGAAAGATGGCTTCTCCCCGGTCAAGCTGGTCAAACATCATTAATGCCACGGCATGGTGAAGCGGCTGCAGGAAATCATCCGGCCCGACGATCTTCCGGATCTCAGGGTAGATCTCCGGATGTTCGATCAGCCAGGTCAGAAGTAATTTGGGTGGCTGGGACTGCTGTTCCGTTTTTCTGGCTTCTGTCCTCTCGGTCGTTTCCGGCTCTCTTTTATATTTCTGATTGGCTTTTTCAAACTGATAACCCAATCCATATCGATTTACCAGGTTCTGCAGATCCTTTTCCTTTACCATAAAGCGGTTGGCCGCTGCAGTTACATAGGCGGTCCGCTCCACTTCCTCCTCAATCTCCGCCAGTTTTCTGGCCATCTCCCGAACGAACTCCGTCCGGCTGTCAGGATCATCCTGCTTATACTGGTCATGGAGGACATCCAGCTCAAACATACGGCCGGCCTGTGCATGATCCAGGCTCTTCTGAAAGGCTTCCTTCCCTTCCGCCTTGATCATCTCATCGGGATCCTTGTATGGTTTCAATGAGAGTACTTTCCCCCTCAGTCCGGCCTCCCTCAAAATCGGCAGTGCCCGCAAGGCAGCCTTGATACCTGCCCCGTCACTGTCAAAGGCAAGAACCACCTCCTGGACATATCGTTTCAGCAGCATGGCCTGCCCAGTGGTAAAAGCAGTTCCAAGAGGAGCCACCGCATTGGTGAATCCGGCCTGGTGGAGTGAGATTACATCCATATAACCCTCACAAAGGATGATGGACTTCTCCCGGGATCTCCTGGCATAATTCAGTCCATACAGATTACGGCCTTTATCAAACAAAATCGTCTCCCGGGAATTCAGATATTTGGGTTCTCCATCCCCCATCACACGACCGCCGAATCCGACAACCCGCTGGTTGACATCCATGATGGGAAACATGACACGGTTGAAAAATCTGTCATAACTCCCTTTTATGGTGTCGATGGTCACCAGGGAAGAATCCTTCAGCTGCAAGTCTGTATATCCTTTCCCTCTAAGGTACTGATAGAGGCCGTCACGGTAGAGATCCGCATAACCCAGTCCAAAATGTTTGATCATCTCCGGGCTGATCCCCCGGTTCTCAAGGTAGGCTCTGGCCTTTTCTCCCCGCTTGGAATGGAGCAGATTCCAGTGGTAATAAACCGCTGCCGCCTTGTTCATCTCCTTTAAGACGAGCCTGGCATCCGCTTCCTGCTTCTCCTGAGGAGTCTGGTCCTGCTCCGGCAGTTCAATCCCTGCCCTGCCGGCAAGGTCCTGCAAGGCCTCCAGGAAGGACAGACGGTTGTACTCCATCAGGAATCCGAATACGTCTCCGCCCTGGCCGCAGCCAAAGCAATAATACATCTGTTTCTCTCTGCTGACAGAAAAAGAAGGAGATTTTTCATTATGAAAAGGACATAATCCGAAATAGGACGTGCCCTTTTTTTTCAGAGACACATAACCGGAGATCACGTCAACGATATCATTTCTCTCCCTGACTTCCTCGATCAATTCCTCCGTATATCTCATGATTACTTCTCCTCCTGCTTCAACTGCCGATCTTACTCTCGTCCAGCACCGCTATGGCATCCAGGGAAATCTTCATAAGTTCGCGTACCTCATCTTCGGAAATGCCCATTCTTTCCGCCAGTTCATGGGGTTTCGCCTCCCTTTCATATTCCCTCGCAAAGGCCGTGGCGATCCTGTTCAGTTCATTTACCCTCATGGCCATCTTCATGGCAGACCTGGTGGAATGATTGTATTCATCCAGGGAAGTCTCGATCTGCCGCCGGATCATCTCTTCTACAAAGGTATGGAAACTGCCGTTTATCTCCGGTTCATATTCGTTCACTGCCAACATCAGGCCGATGTTGCTTTCCTGGATCAGATCACTCATAGGCAGGCCCTTACCCTTGTAGTCCCCGGCGATCTCCATGGCCAGGGATAAGTTCGATTCGATAAGAAGGTTCCGCGCATTCTCGTCACCCTTTATCAATTTCCGGGCAACCCTCTCCATCTGGTCTTCCGGAATCCGAGTCAGGGAGCCTGTCTCCCTTCTATAGATCGATACCATCTCGTCATCCAGAGGATCTTCCTTTATCTCAAGCTCCTCATCGGAGATTGTTTTTTCCTGCTTTTTGACGCGATCGGAGATGACGATATGGCGCGCCTCATAATAGGAACATATAAAATCATACTGCTTCTCATCCAGATTCATGTGGGAGAAGTAGTTCCGGATCTCATCCATGGACAGCCGGTCCCCGTTGATCTTTCCGATCTTCTCCAGTTCCTGAATCTCTTTCATGAATTCTTCCTGTCCAGCCATGACTACACCTCCTCCTCATTGGTTTTCTCTGTCTTCTGGTCTAAAAACTCGTCTTGTTCTTTCACTTTATTTTGTTTTCTTACTTTCTGAAGAACTTTCATCGTCTTGCGGGAAAGTTTTTTGCTTTTCTTCCAGCCTTTCCCGGAATCTGTCATCTTTATGAAAGCTTCCGTCTCATGGTGGAAGACATTATCCGACTGTTCAAAATGAACCGCCTGACGGACACTTCTTCTTGTAATACTCAGGTCTTTGATATTATCAATCTCCCGAAGGATCATGGAACCCTCTTCCCCCTGTATCTGGCTTGGCATGGCAGAATCCGTGATCTTGGAATAGATCACTTCCCCGATCATACCCTCATAGACCATAAGGATGCTCCCCGTAACATCGATGCTGTCGGGAAGGGTTATGTATGAGCCACGCACCTTTTCGGGAGATCCGAAGAGATGGATCATGGCTGCCACGGGAATGGTACCTGCTTCCATAAGCCCTCCAAGGGCTGTTTCCGGCGCAAAGTCCCTGGTGGGAATTCCTCTCTTCCAACGCTCATAACTGACACTGCTGTAACAATTCTGAAAAGTGACATGTCGGATGGTACCCAGGGAATCCAGGTAAGGTTTCATCTTCTGAAAGGAAGGGGTATAGAGGAAAGGAAAACTCTCCAGCAGGATAACCTGATTCTCCTCAGCCACCCGGTATAATTCCTTCAGTTTTTCCATGGAGTCCGCCATGGGAGATGCGCACAGCACATGCTTTCCTTCCTTCATCATGAGGATACACTGATCATAACGGTCCATGATATCTCTGGAGATATAGACAGCATTCAGGTCCTGACAGGATGCCATGCTGCCGGGATCATCAAACAGGAGAGGACGCCCCTTTCCAACGCAGAACTCCTCCGCTTCTTTAGCCGTCTCCCCACAGACTGCTGCCAGCTCAAATCTTCTCAAAAACCGGTTCGACTGGCAGAACTTCTCCGCATCAAGGCCTGTACCGGACACGCCAAAACGGACAATTCCACCGCCGATTCCCTCTGATCTCCCCTGCTTTGCCCAATCCTCTCTCATCGTACCTTCCTCTTTTCCAAATCTATCGAAATCTGTATAAAAATTCTTCTGATTCATTAAATACTTCTCTTTATGAGTATAAGGGATTTGCCTCTAAAATACAAGTGCACTGCCATGACGGATGTTGACATAAGAATCCTGATTAAATATAATTATAACAATTGAGCAATAGCAAAAATACAGCATAATTACAAACCTTACAGAAGGAGATGATGTCTTGGATTCCGATTCCATATGGCAGATTATTATATTGATAGTATTACTGGCCTTGTCCGCCTTTTTTTCCTCGGCGGAAACTGCTCTGACTACAGTGAACCGGCACCGTATCCGGGCTCTGGCAGAGGGGGGAAACCGTAGGGCAAAAAGAGTGCTGGCCCTTACTTCAGATTCCGAAAAAATGCTGAGTGCCATCCTGATCGGCAATAACATCGTGAACCTGGCCGCCTCCTCCCTGACCACCACACTGGCAATCAGACTGGCTTCAGGCTGGGGTTTCGGACGCAATGCCAGTACTTTCATCGGATGTGCCACAGGTATTCTTACTATATTGATCCTGATCCTTGGTGAGATCACACCCAAAACCATCGCCACCAAGAAAAATGAACCCATCGCCCTGGTTTACTCGGGCCCTATTTATGTCATAACTGTCATCCTCACTCCGGTAATCTACGTGTTGAACTATTTCAGCCGCAGTCTGTGTCGTCTATTCGGTGTGAATCCGGATGAAACCATATCCATGACAGAGATGGAGCTGAGAACCATCGTAGATGTCAGCCAGGAGGAAGGCGTCATCGAGGAAGAGGAAAAGGAACTGATCAACAACATGTTTGATTTTGATGATTCCGTGGCCAAGGATATCATGATACCCCGTATCGAGATGACATTTGCTCCCGTGGATTCCGACTATGATGAGATCGCCGAGATCTTCACCCGGGATCATTATTCCCGGATTCCTGTCTATGAGGACACAAAGGATAACGTCATCGGTGTTGTAAACCTGAAAGATCTCTTCATCTACCGGCAGACCCACAGACCGGAGGTATTTGATTTACGGGATATCATGAGAAAGCCCTTCTTCACTTTCGAATTTCAGAAGATTAAAGTACTCATGGAAGAAATGAGAAAAAAATCCATCAGTATCGCCATCGTACTTGACGAATACGGCACCACGGCGGGCCTGGTTACCATGGAAGACCTGATTGAAGAGCTGATCGGGGATATCCGGGATGAATTCGACGAGGATGAAGATGATGTCATCCACCGTATCAGTGATCATGAGTATGAAGTGGAAGGAAGCCTCAAACTGGACGACCTGAATAATCTGATCGGCACAGATATCGAATCCGAAGATTATGATTCCATCGGAGGACATCTCATCGAACTGCTGGATCATTTCCCCGAAGAGGGCGAGACCGTCAGGGAGGGAGATTACCTCTACTCCGTCCGTAAGATGGATAAAAGCCGAATCAAGAAAATATATATCCGAACCAACACGGAAACCTGATGACCGGAGAAAGGATAAACGATCATGTTAACGGATAAACAACGACAGCGAGATTACGAATATGAAGCGGATTACCAGACCAAAAGCCCCTATACCACGGAGCAATGGACCAACATTCTGGAAAGCAGCACATTTTCGGAGGACCAGGAATCCCTCCTGAAGAAGATCTATGCCAGCTATAATCATGCCGCCACTCTTCTCCAGCTGGCCTTCCATGAACATTCTGACGAGAATACCTTGTTGGAATCCATCAATGAAGCCGGCCGGATCCTGGGGGAAGCAAATGACCGGAAAGCGGAAGTGGATTATGACGGTAACGAATATTGGTGGTATCTCTTATGCTGGGGAAAGAACACTCCGGATTCCACCCTGGAGCTGAAACTGCATCCGGAACTCACAGAAGCCATCGGCGCTCTGTTCCCGGAGCTTGAAGAGGCTTATTATGCCTTTGTAAATGACGTGGACCGTAGCCTGCAGATCCGCTATAACCCCGAAGATTCCGTCTGGATCGCCGCAGCCACTCTTCTCTATGAGAAATACTATCTCAATCCGGGAATCACTGCAGATGATATCCTGCTGATGCAATATGAAGTACAGACAAGAGCGCAGAAAGTGTACGGCCAGGATGTGAACACAAATACCATCACCCAGATCTGTAATGCAGATGAACGCACCAGCCGTTTTAACTATCTGAGAGACATATACAAATACTACCGGGTCAGCTACCCGGGAGAATTTGACGGAGACAGGGAGCGCCCGGAACCGGATAATCTGGACTACAATGCCTACATTAAAACGGTGTTCGGATATGCCAGGCTCACTGTCATAACGGATTTCATTGACCATGAGTACGATCATCTGGTGAATGAATCTTATGTGGAACTGAATCAATCCAACGGTTTTGTCCGGATTGCGGCTTTTCTCACCCGTCAGGGCGGTAAGCCTTTCTCCATGGCCGACACCAGCGAGACCGCCTTGTCTCTTCGTGCCGACGGCAGTGACTCTGAGGCTACTTTCCACATGCTTGCAGATAATCTGTGCAAAGATTATCCCAATTTTACTTTTGCCCGAAGGGCAGCCTGGTTTGAGGAGGAAAGGTCCCAGATTGCCTCACAATTATGTGATGTGCTCTACATAGACTCTTATTCTCACTGCAAAGCTTCCATATCCATCCAATGCATCCCGGAAGGGGACGAGGCCTTCGTCCTGGTATCCTTAAATCTTCCGGAAGTTTCTGACATGGATGTCATGGCAGACATACAGGATAAATGTGATAAACTGACCCTTATGACTGCCGCCGCCTTCCGGGTGGAAGTAATGCCTGCAGAATGGTTTGACCTTGCGGCAGGCGGACAGAAGATCAGGGCATCCGTAAGATACCCCTATGAGGAATTCAAGAATATGACCGAGGAGACCATCCTGGAAACCATATCCACTTCCTTACAGATCTTCGCTTCTTATTACACCGATATCTGCCAGAACTATTACCCTGCACCGGATGGTGCCGAGCAGGAGGATCCTCTGGCTGCTGCCCTGGGTTCCAAACTGGTTTACCGTCCGGCGGCCGATGTGCCGGATCCTCAGATCATATATAAAGAGGGAACTCCCTCTCCCACTGCCGATTTTGTACAAAAAGCTCTTCAGAATTACGGAAGAGAAGATACTAAGCAGGAAGAGAAAGTGACAGAACGTGTCACGGAAGAAAAAAATGAAGTTGTCCGTACCCCTTCTCCCACTGTGGGATCCGGTTCCGTAAGAGAAGTTTCCCGAGATCCGGGGGCAGCCATGTCCGAGCACCCGGAGCGGGAGGAACAGGGGTTCCGCCTTTACCCGAAAAACACCCTCATCCGCGGGCCTCTTAAGACCGGTAAATATCATGAGGCCATTATCACTGCTGTGGGCATCATTGAAGGGAAGGACCGGAATATGATGAACCTGGATCCCATCCCGGATATCCTGGAAGCCTACAAAAACTATGTGGATAGCGGAAAGATCCTCCATATCTCCTATCCGGATATCTGCGGGGACGGTTACGAAGGATGGATCGAAGGCAAATACGGCGATCTGATCCGGGACGGCATCTTTAAAGAGTTCGCCAATCGCTGCGCAGCCGGCCGTTATGTTGTCATGATGGAGGAAGTGGATCTGAACTGGATGCATCTTTTTGGGGAGACTTCCGTACTGCTCCGTGAAAACCGCCGTCAGGGTACCAGCAGTGAAACCGCGATTACCTTGAAATACTCCAAGGAACCCTTCCGTCTTCCTTCCAACCTCTACATCGTTGCAACCTGCGATACCATCACAGGAGAAGACACGATCTACGGGGCCATAGAGCAGGACTTCTTTATCAAGTCCGTTGCACCTGACAGCTCCGTCCTGAAGGGGATCCGTGTGGAAGGCATCTCTCTGGAACGTCTGATGTCTACCATCAATATGAGACTGTCCTATTTTGTCGGATCAAATTACCAGCTGGGTGAAGGCTTCTATCTGGCCAACCCGGATCCGGATCCGTTTGTATCTTTATCCAGAGTTTTTCGTGAACAGATTGTACCACTCATAGAAAGATGGCTGGATGATGATTACGAGAAGATAAGATATGTGCTGGGTGACAATGCGAAATCCCGCTCAGACACCATCTTCTTTGAGGAGATCCCATTCCGTGCAAGTATGTTCAAGGGCAGCATCCCGGACTCATTTGATACGGAACGATGTATATATCAGATCAATGAGAAAGCTTTCCAGAACCCAAGAAGTTATATCACAGTATACGAATAGTTTAAATAACATTATTCATTTTTTAAATTTTTGTTAATAAAATATGTATAAGTTCATATTTCGCTCACATTTTTCTTTTATAATACTAATTGATTGTGATATGTGAATAATGTAATATTTTTACGGAGGTTTAAAAAATGAAAAAACCAATCAAG
>CAMNGO010000071.1 GCA_946538445.1 uncultured Lachnospiraceae bacterium | reverse complement strand
TGGTATCCGGGGCACATGACAAAGGCCAGAAGGATGATGCAGGAGAATATAAAGCTGATTGATATCATGGTGGAACTGGTGGATGCCAGGATTCCCTTCAGCAGCAAGAATCCTGATATCGATGATCTGGCCCGGAACAAAGCCCGTCTGATCATATTGAATAAAGTGGATATGGCTGATCCGGAAGTTACTTCCGGATGGGAGAAGTATTACCAGGAGAAGGGCTTCTTTGTTGCAAAGGTTAACTCCAGAAGTGGCAGCGGGATGAAGGATGTAAAGGCTCTCATTGAAACAGCCTGCAAGGATAAGAAGGAAAGAGACCGGAAACGGGGAATCCTGAACCGGCCCATCCGTGCCATGATCGCCGGTATCCCGAATGTGGGGAAGTCTACCTTCATCAATTCCTTTGCCGGAAAAGCCGCAGCCAAAACCGGAAATAAACCGGGAGTAACGAAAGGAAAGCAGTGGATCAAGATCAACAAAAACGTGGAGTTATTGGATACCCCGGGTATCCTCTGGCCTAAATTTGAAGACCAGATGGTGGGTTTCCGGCTGGCCCTGATCGGATCCATCAAGGAGGAGATACTGAATACAACAGAGATCGCGGTGGAATTTATCACCTTCTTAAAAGCTTATTATCCGGAATGCCTGAAAGGGCGTTATTCTCTGGAGGATCTGAACGAATCTTCCGCGGTCATTCTTGAACATATCGCAAAGAACCGGGGCTGCCTGAAGAAGGGAAACCTGGTGGATTCCGATAAGGCAGCATTGATATTACTGGAAGATTTCCGCTCTGTCAAACTGGGGAGAATCTCATTGGAGAGACCGGAATTACAGGAGGATTAACATGGCACAGAAAAAAGAGACCATAGAGAAAGCATCGGAAGAAAACAAGAGTATGGGAAGAGAGATTCTTGATTTGGTAATCTATGTGGCGGTTGTTGCCTTGATCGTCTATCTTATCCTTCATTTTGTGGGACAGAGAACGGTGGTTAACGGGGATTCCATGGATAATACCTTAAAGGACGGACAGAGCCTCATCATGGATAAGATCTCCTATCGTTTTCATGATCCGGAGAGATTTGACATCGTCATCTTCCCGGGACCGGAGGAGAATGGGGAGAATCCCTACTTTATAAAGCGCGTGATCGGTATGCCCGGGGAGACAGTCCAGATCCTGGACGGTAAGGTGTATATCGATGGAGAGAAACTGGAGTCAGATGTCTATGGTATCACGGATACCATTGATTATCCGGGTATTGCGGAGGAACCTCTGACCCTGGGAGAAGATGAATATTTCTGTATGGGTGACAATCGGCCGGTCAGCTATGACAGCCGTTATGATGAAGTTGGCCCTGTGACCAGAGGGGAGTTCATCGGCAAAGTCTGGATCCGTATCTGGCCTTTCTCAAAATTCGGACCGGTGAAATAATATGAAGAGTATTCGTGACATAAAAGAGGAATTTGCCCATCTGACTCCGGAAGAATTGCCGGCTTATATACAGCGCTATGAGTCGGACGACCGCAAGGGGGTCAGGAATCTGATAGCCGCTCAGCAGAAACGTCTGGACCGTTATTATGCGGAAGTGGAGCGGGTGGAAAGCTTATGCCTTTACGAGAAAAAATACCGTGATTATGCCATGATCTGCGGAATCGACGAAGTAGGCAGAGGACCTTTGGCGGGTCCTGTTGTGGCAGGGGCTGTCATCCTTCCTAAGGATTGCCGCATTCTATATATCAACGATTCCAAGAAACTGACCCCTGCAAAGAGAGAAGAATTGTATGATATCATCCGGGAGAAAGCCGTTGCGGTTGGGATTGGCATGGCGAACCATGCCCGCATCGATGAGATCAATATACTGCAGGCAACCTATGAAGCCATGCGGGCTGCCATCGGGAACCTGAAGGTGGAGCCGGATCTTCTCTTGAACGATGCTGTTACTATCCCGGAGGTGCTCATCCCCCAGGTGCCGATCATCAAGGGGGATGCGAAGAGTATATCCATCGGGGCTGCAAGTATCGTGGCCAAGGTGTTCCGTGACCGAATGATGACGGAATATGATGCTCTCTATCCGGGATATGGATTTGCTGCAAACAAGGGATATGGCTCCGGGGAACATATAGAGGCATTGCGCCGTCTGGGTCCCTGCCCGATTCACAGAAGGAGCTTTATAAAAAATCTGATACAAGTATAATATGCAATAATAGAATAACAGGAGAATTTTTTTGAAAGATAGGCGAAAAAGTTATGGCGATCAGGGAGAAATCGCCGCGGCTGCTTTCCTGGAGAAGGAGGGTGTGCGTATTTTACAAAAGAATTTTCGATGTCGGTATGGTGAGATTGATCTGATTGGATGGGACGGATATTATTATCTGGTTCTGGAAGTTAAATACCGGTATTCTTCTGATTTCGGGGAAGCTTCCGAAGCGGTGGATTATCGAAAACAACAAAAGATCTGTCTCACTTTTGACTATTATCGGATGAAGAAACAATTAGATGAGTTTACCCCGGTGCGTTTTGATATCGTGGAGATTGACCGTTATGGCAGCTGTCATTGGTTGAAAAATGCCTTCGATTACATCGGGTATAATACGTAAGAGGACAGATTATGAGAGGACATATCCATGAGATCGCCAAGATCGTTCCCGGCAGTATTGCCGAGGAATGCGGACTGGTCCCGGGTGATAAAATCGTCACCATCAACGATCATCAGATAGAGGATATCTTTGACTACCAATTCTATATTGAGGAAGAGTACCTGAACCTTCTTGTGGAAACCAGGGACGGGGAAGAGTATATTCTTGAGATTGAGAAGGATGAGGAGGAAGATCTGGGTATCCTTTTTCAGGAATCTCTCATGGATCAGTATCATTCCTGCAGTAATAAATGCATCTTCTGTTTTATCGATCAGATGCCTCCGGGTATGAGGGAGACGCTCTACTTTAAGGATGACGATTCCAGGCTTTCCTTCCTGCAGGGGAATTATATCACCCTCACTAACATGAACATGCAGGATATGGAGAGGATCATCCGGTATCATCTGGCCCCCATCAACATCTCGGTTCATACGACCAATCCGGAACTGAGATGCCGGATGCTTCATAACCGGTTTGCAGGGGATATCCTGGAGAAGATCCGTATGTTCTCGGAGGAGCATATCGAGATGAACAGTCAGATCGTTTTGTGCAGAGGAATCAACGACGGGGAGGAACTGGACCGGTCCATCCGTGACTTGTCAGCCTTCTACCCGGCCATGGAAAGTCTGTCGGTGGTTCCTGTAGGTCTGACCAGATTCCGGGAGGGTCTTCCCAAGCTGGAGGCCTTTGACCGGGAATCCGCCCGCCAGGTGATCCGCCAGATCAAGGACTGGCAGATTAAATTGAAGGAATCTCTGGGCAGTTGCTTTGTCCATGCTTCGGATGAGTGGTTTATTCTCGCAGGGGAGGAGATTCCCCCTGCAGATTATTACGAAGGTTTCGGACAATTGGAAAACGGTGTAGGGATGGTGCGCCTTCTTATCGATGAGGTTAGAGAAACCCTGGGAAGCCTGAAAGGGGACGACCGATGTCGTCAGGTTTCCGTCGCCACAGCAAAGCTGGCCTACCCCACCATCCTTCAGTTGACGGAGGAGCTGAAAGCGGTATTTCCGAATCTGAAGGTACATGTTTATTGTATCCGAAATGATTTTTTCGGGGAGATGATCACGGTATCCGGTCTGTTGACCGGCCGGGATATTATGAAACAGCTTTCCGGAAAAGAACTGGGAGAGTGTCTGTATCTTCCTGGCAATCTGCTAAGGGCCGGGGAGGAAGTGCTCCTGGATGATGTGACCTTGAATGAAATCAGTAAGACTTTACAAAAGCCTGTAAGTATTTTACAATCAGATGGAAAGGACTTTGTATATAAGCTTGCAGGACTGTAGATAGAAATGGAGGATAGAATGGGAAAACCAGTAATTGCGGTGGTAGGACGACCAAATGTGGGGAAATCCACATTATTCAATGCCCTGGCCGGAAGCAGGATTTCCATTGTGGAAGATACTCCGGGGGTGACCAGAGACAGAATCTATGCGGATGTTACCTGGCTGAATTATCAGTTTACTATGATTGATACCGGGGGAATTGAACCGGAATCGGATGATCTGATCCTCTCCCGCATGCGGGAGCAGGCGCAGACGGCGATCATGACAGCGGACGTTATCCTCTTCCTGACGGATGTCCGTCAGGGGCTGGTGGATGCGGATTACAAGGTGGCTGATATGCTTCGCCGCTCCGGGAAACCCATCATACTAGTGGTCAATAAAGTAGACAGTTTCGAGAAGTTCATGCCGGATGTGTATGAATTTTATAACCTGGGTCTGGGAGATCCGGTGCCCATCTCTGCGGCAGGCCGCCTAGGCCTGGGAGATATGCTTGATATCGTGGTGGAGCATCTGGATCCGGAATCCATGGAAGAAGTGGAAGATGACCGGCCTAAGATCGCTGTCATCGGACGCCCCAATGCCGGGAAATCATCCATCATCAACCGTCTTCTGGGGGAGGAGAGAGTGATTGTTTCTCCTATTGCAGGGACAACCAGAGATGCCATTGACACCACAGTGATGCGTAATGATCAGGAATATGTTTTTATTGACACAGCCGGCCTGAGGCGTAAGAGCAAGATTAAAGAAGAACTGGAACGCTACAGTATCATACGTACTGTCACAGCTGTGGAGAGGTGTGATGTGGCCGTTCTGGTAATCGATGCCGTGGAAGGTGTCACGGAGCAGGACGCCAAGATTGCAGGAATCGCCCATGAGAGAGGAAAGGGCGTGATCATCGCTGTTAATAAATGGGATCTGGTGGAGAAAGAGACCAATACCATGCGGGATTTTGAGCGGACGATCCGCAATAAATTATCCTACATGCCCTATGCTGAGATGATCTTCATTTCCGCCGAGACCGGACAGCGGCTTCCCAAACTCTTTGATCTGATTGACGCGGTTATTCAGAACAGGGCGCTTCGCATCCAGACAGGTGTCTTGAATGAGATCCTCACAGAGGCTATGGCAATGAAACAGCCGCCTTCCGATAAAGGAAAACGACTGCGTATATATTATATCACACAGGTTTCGGTGAAACCGCCGACTTTTGTCATGTTTGTCAATAGTAAGGATCTGACCCATTTTTCCTACACCAGGTATATAGAGAATCAGATCCGGAATACCTTTGGTTTCCGAGGGACTCCCATAAAGTTTATCTATCGGGAGAGAAAGGAGAAATAATATGAATCATTTCGGTTTTTACCTTTTAATTCTCATCATCGGTTATTTTTGCGGATGTATCCAGTCCGGCTACTTTGTCGGAAAAGTAAATGGAATTGACATCCGGGATTACGGCAGCGGGAATGCAGGTTCCACCAATGTGCTCCGGGTTCTGGGAAAGGGCTGGGCGGCAGTCACTTTCCTTGGAGATTTCTTTAAGGGATTTATCCCTGTGATGATTGTTGGTCTTCTGGTTGCTCCCAAGATACCGGGCGTCGATCCGAAGCTGGCCCAATTGATCATTGGTTTTGGAGCTGTGCTTGGTCATGATTACCCTTTCTTCCTGAAATTTAAAGGAGGAAAAGGAGTTGCCACTTCCGCTGCGGTTATGACTGCGTTTGACTGGAGAATGGGCCTGATCAGCGTGATCATCTTCCTCGTCGTTGTGGTACTGACCCGTTATGTCTCCCTGGGATCCTGCCTTGTCAGCATCGGCTTCCTGGTAGAGATGGCTATCTTCCAGCACTTCAGACCGGATCTGATGTTCATGACGCTCCTGTATACCTTCTTTATCATTTATCGTCATCGCACTAATATAAAGCGACTCTTAACGGGTACTGAGAGCAAGATCGGACAAAAAGTAGAAATTAAGAAATAGCATAAAAAAAGCTCATGTTTTCCATAGATACCATGACGGTTATGGATCAAACATGAGCTTTTCTAATTCTATAAAGTCTGAAGGTTCTCCCAATCTTCATAGAGTTTTAAAAGTGCCTCTTCATTCTGCTCCAGTCTGGCGGATAATTCCGTCAGTTTCTCTGCATCTGTACTGTTTTCCGGCAGATTTATCTCTTCCTGAATCTTTTCATTTTCTTCTTCCAGCTGGTTGATCTTCTTCTCGGTTTTCTTAAGATCATTTTCCAGTTTTCTCTGTCTGGCAGCTTCCTCCCTGGATCTGAGCCATTCTTCTTTGGAAGAGAGGCCGGTCTTCGAAGCATCCGTTTCCTCTTTCCTGGTCAGATCATCACTGTCCGCTTCGATATTACCTGCTTCTTTTTGTTCCAGATAATAATTATAGTTTCCCCGGTAGTTGACCATGCCGGTGGGGGACAGGTCCAGGATCCTTGTGGCGGTCTGGTTTATGAAATAACGGTCATGGGATACGTACAGGACGGTCCCTTCATAGTCTCTTATAGCGTCTTCCAAAATCTCCCTGGACTGGATATCCAGATGGTTGGTAGGTTCGTCCAATATGATAAAATTGGCATTGGAAAGCATGAGCTTCGCCAGAGACACCCTTCCCTTTTCTCCACCGCTTAAGGTACCAATCTGTTGAAATACATCATCCCCGGTGAAAAGAAAGGCAGCCAGCACATTTCGAATCTTCAGGTTCGTCAGTTTAGGATAAGCGTCGGAGATCTCCTCAAAGATAGTCTTGTCATCATTGAGAACGTGCTGTTCCTGATCGTAATAGCCGATGGAGACCTTAGCCCCGTAGGCGATTTTTCCCTTATCTGCCCTCAGATGACGGTTGATAATCTTGAGCAGAGTGGTTTTTCCGGCGCCGTTGGCCCCCAGGATACCTACTACTTCGCCCCGTTTTATCTCCATATTGAGATTGGAGAAGAGATGGTTTTCTCCGAAAGACTTGGTCAGTCCTTCGATGGTCAGAACATCATTGCCACTGATGATCTCCGGCTCCAGCCGTATTTTCATCTTCTGATTCATCATCAGAGGCTTCTCCACCCGGTCAATCTTCTGGAGCATCTTCTCACGGCTCTCCGCCCTCTTGATGGATTTCTCCCGGTTGAAGGACCGGAGCTTGGAGATAACTTCCTCCTGATGGGCGATCTCCTGCTGCTGATTGAGATACTGCTTCATCTGAGCTTCCCGCTGGGCTTTTTTCTTCTGGGCATACTGGGTATAGTTCCCCAGAAAAACATTGCTTTCCCCTTGTTCGATCTCAATGACTTTCGTCACTACCTTGTCAAGGAAGTAACGGTCATGAGAAACGATGAGAACAGAACCTCTGTAGTTGGACAAGAAAGTCTCCAGCCAACGTATCGCATCCATATCCAGGTGGTTGGTTGGTTCATCCAGCAGGATGAGATCCGGTTTAACCAAGAGGATACGGCTCAGTGCTACCCGGGTTTTCTGACCGCCGGAGAGGGTATAGATGGGGGTGTCGAATTCGGATTCCGTGAAACCAAGACCCTTTAAGACCCCCACGATCTCGCTTTTCCAGGCATAGCCATTGGCATTCTCAAACTGTTGGGTCAGACGGGAATAACTGGCCATGGAAGCTGCCAGTTCTTCTCCCTGTTTATGACTGATCTCTTTCTCCAGGGAATGAATCCGCTGCTCCAGTTCTATGATGTCCTTCTTGGCATCCAGCATCTCTTCATAGATTGTCCTTCTGGAACTCACGTCGATCACCTGTGATAGATAAGAGTAGGTCGTGTCCCTTTGGAAGACCACTTCCCCGGAATCTGCTTCGTACTCCCCGGTAATAATCTTGAACAGGGTGGTTTTTCCGGCTCCGTTGATGCCGATAACTGCCGCTTTTTCCCCTTCATTTATAAGAAAACTGATATTATTTAAGACATTTTTTCCACCAAATGCTTTTGAAATCTTTTGACAAGACAGTATCATTTTATTCCTCCGATGACTTCGCATATAGCCGGATACTCCGGTGCTATCTTTGGTCATAGATAAAATCTGCATAACTATATAATATTAACACATATGTATTGGGAAGTAAATCATAGAAGGGACAGGGGACTCCGGAAACATGAAATATATATGAAAAAAACAATAAAAATATAAAATGAAATGTGAAATATTTGACATAGACTAGGGAGTTTAGTATAATCATACATAGATTAAAAGGGTATAATATAGAAAGATTCAGAGTCGGTAGCGATGGATACCGACCTTAAGAGGGAATTACATGACAGAGAAAAATGAGGTTAGAACAGAGGAGAATAAAGTGATATCTCCGGTGGTGATCAAAAGACTGCCAAGATATTACCGGTATCTCGGAGAATTATTGAAGAACGACGTGATACGAATCTCTTCGAAGGAACTCAGTAAAAAGATGAATGTCACTGCATCTCAGATCCGGCAGGATCTGAATAATTTCGGTGGCTTTGGCCAGCAAGGCTACGGATATAATGTTGAGTATCTTTATAATGAGATCGGTAAGATCCTGGGTTTGGATCACATCAATAATATCGTGATCATCGGCGCCGGAAATCTCGGTCAGGCTCTGGCAAATAATCAGGAGTTTGACAGTAACGGATTCAAGATTATCGGCTTATTTGATGTGAATCCACGACTGATCGGCATGACTGTCCGTGGTGTTGAGGTCTATGATATCGATATGCTGGAAGAATTCCTCAGGGAAAATGATGTGATGATCGCGGCACTGACACTGCCGGCTTCCAAGGCCACTAAGGTTGCGGGTGAACTGGCAGATCTGGGGATTAAGGCATTCTGGAATTTTGCTCCGGTGGATCTGAATCTTCCGGAGGATGTAATCGTGGAGAATGTACATCTGGCAGAAAGCATTATGACTCTGTCTTACCGGATTCATTCCAAATAATTGTGTGTTTTAAGAGGTTGCGGAATGGGAGTATGACTCCGGTTTCGCAGCCTTTGTTACTGTATAGGACAAGGGGATAAGTACAAGTTGTGGGTTTTTAGCGGATATTGAAAGGAAGAGCCATGAGATACATAGCTTCCAGAGAGGAAATGCAGAAAATTGATGCCTATAGCATACAGGAGATCGGGATACCCGGGATGGTTCTGATGGAGAAGGCTGCCATGTCCATGGAGGAGGAGATAATCTCCAGATTTGAAGAAAACACACGTTTTCTGATCG
>CAMNGO010000070.1 GCA_946538445.1 uncultured Lachnospiraceae bacterium | reverse complement strand
ACGCCATGGCATCCTATGATGATCTGGGTAAGATTCAAAAATCCGCATATCTCCTGGAAAAAGGAGAGTATCGATTCTACGTTGCTAACTGTGTAAGAATGCCGGAAGAGAAAGACTCTTGTCCTGCTTATCTGTTCCATCTGGAGGAGAACAGGATATTAAAGCAACTAACCGAAAAATGCAGTCCCTGTTGTATGGAAGACAGGATGCTTGCTGATGGGAGCATGGAGAAGCTTAAAGTAGACCTGACACGTAATATACGGGAAAATGCCCTGGGAGAAACACAAGAGTGGAAAGATGGATTAAAACCGATTGTACGTGGTTTTGATCCGAACCAAAACGATGAGGATCCTGATCATATCAACCTTATGGATGTATATGAAGGAAAAAGGAATCTGGAAGATTTTCTCGCTCAGTTTACCGACCTGGAGCTGGCTGATCTCCTGGGGGGACAACCCAATCAGGGTGTCGCCAATACCTATGGTTTTGGGAATAATCCCCGTTATGGTGTGCCAAGCCTGATGACCTGTGACGGACCGGCCGGGGTCCGCATCCTGCCAGAGTATGAAATCTATACCACAGCCTGGCCTTGTGCCACCCTGTTGGCTTCCAGCTGGAACAGGGAACTTCTGTACCGGCTTGGAATTATGATCGCAGAAGAAGTAAAAGAGAATAATCTCTGTGTCTGGCTTGCACCGGCAGTGAATATTCATCGAAATCCCCTCTGCGGACGTAATTTTGAATATTATTCCGAAGATCCATTGCTGACAGGGGAACTGGCCGCTTCCCTGGTTGAGGGAGTACAGTCCCTGAAAGTGGCGGCCACCGTGAAACATTTTGCCTGCAATAATAAGGAAACCAACCGCAGGAACAGTGATTCCCGCCTGTCCGAGAGAGCTCTGCGCGAAATCTATCTCAAGCAGTTTGAGATCATCGTACAAAAATCCCAACCCTGGGTTATTATGTCTTCCTACAATCTGATCAACGGTGTACGTGCATCAGAGAATAAAGAATTGCTTGAAGATATTCTCAGAGATGAATGGGGTTACCAAGGAGTTGTGTGCACAGACTGGTATACCAAAGGGGAACATTATAATGAAGTCCTTGCAGGAAATGACATCAAGATGGGAACAGGTTTTCCGGAGAGACTGATACAGGCTCTTGGCCTGGGAGCCATCTGCAGAGAAGATCTTCTCCATTGCGCAAAGAGAGTGGTGGAGATGATTATGAAGATTGATTGACGGGAACTCACATCCATTTATTATAAGAGGCGGTTTGTGTATATATACACAAACCGCCTCTTTGTTTTATGAGTGAGTTCTTTATGTAGCTTAATTTATAAATGTTTCAGGTAGAGGAGAATCATGGAGCATAGTTTGTAGGTCATGGCAGAGTCGAAGCGACGGATGTCCAGCCCGGTTTCATTCTGAATCTGTTCCAGACGATAAAGTAGGGTATTGCGATGTATATGCAGCTGTCTGGAAGTCTCGGCGATATTCAGGTCATTTTTGATGAAACAATTTGCAGTCTGAAGAATATCTGACTGGAAGACAGGGGACTCCTGCTCCAGGAATTCCTTTCCCAGATTACAGTTGATATACTCTGTGCAGATTTCTTTGGAAAGCCCGTATAGGAGACTTCCCACACCCATCTGTTCATAATTATATACCGTGCGGTCAGGATAGAAAACACTCCCCACCCTCATGGCGAAGTCCGCCTTTTGATAGGATGCCGGCAATTGATCAAGATGTCCGGCAAGGCCATCATAGGATATGGTGGCTTGTTCCAGTAATTCCGTATTCAGAGTATCCAGAATCTCATAGGCAACTTTCCTCATATCCATGGGCTTCCTGTTAGGAAACTGATAGAAGATGATCAACTGATTCTTACCCTGGGTCAGGACCCTGGAATTATTATCAGGGAAAATCTGTTTAAGCAGAGTGATGATTTCAGAATAGATCTCATTTTTAAAAGATATGAGAAAGATTCCTCTGGGGGCTTCTTTGGGAATACGCATCCTGTCGGCAAAAGGGAAAAAATCATCATTGGACATCTCTCCGATGAGCCATCTGCGCAGAATCATGTCTTTATCATAGGCATCCCGATAGGCCAGGCAGAGAGACTGAACCCCCTGAATCAGCTCATCCACATTCTCATCATCTTTCAGGTCCACCTTAAGAGGAAGGCCGGTCATCTTTTTTAAATCTTTTAAACTCTGCTCTAGTTTCTGCTTTTTATCCATAGCTGGTCTCCTGAAAAAAAAGCTCCTGAGATCTTCCAGATGATCTCAAGAGCTTTGTTATGTCTATGATCACATGGTATCCTAACTATAATACCACGAAAAACCATATCCGTGTGGATTAGTTTGTGATTGTGATTTCTGTCTCTTTATCAAAGACATGGATCTTGTTCATATCAAGAGCGAACTGTGCATGAGAGCCCTGACGTAATGAAGTGCTGGAAGGAGTACGTGCAGTCATCTGCATACCTTCAAGATCGAAGTACAGGTAAACTTCAGCACCAAGTAACTCATAGAACTTGATATCTGCTTCGATTGTGCTTCCTGCATCTGCAGCAGTAGCTTCGCGAACATCTTCAGGACGAATACCGAGAACAACAGTCTTTCCGTCATAGCCGCCATCGATAAGAGCTTTGGCTTTATCTGCAGGTACCGGGAATTTGCTGTTACCGATCTGAAGGATAACATCACTGCCATTTACTTTACAAACAGCATCGAAGAAGTTCATCTGAGGAGATCCGATGAATCCTGCAACGAAGAGGTTGCAAGGTTTATTGTAAAGATTCTTCGGGCTGTCTACCTGCTGGATATAACCGTCTTTCATAACAACGATTCTGGTACCAAGAGTCATAGCCTCAACCTGGTCATGAGTAACGTAGATGATGGTAGCGCCTAATCTCTGATGAATCTTGGAGATCTCGATACGCATCTGAACTCTCAGCTTAGCATCCAGGTTGGAGAGAGGCTCGTCCATAAGGAATACTTTCGGTTGACGAACGATAGCACGACCCATAGCAACACGCTGTCTCTGACCACCGGATAACTGGCTCGGCTTTCTGTCTAATAATTTGTCAAGGTCGAGGATCTTAGCAGCTTCGCGAACCTTCTCATCGATCTCATCCTTTGGTACCTTACGTAATTTCAGTGAGAATGCCATGTTATCATATACAGTCATATGTGGATAAAGGGCATAGTTCTGGAATACCATGGCGATATCACGATCTTTTGGCTCGATGTTGTTCATCAGCTCGCCATCAATATAAAATTCACCGCCGGAGATGGACTCAAGACCTGCAATCATACGCAATGTGGTGGATTTCGCACAACCTGAAGGACCTACGAAGATAATGAACTCTTTATCTTTGATCTCAAGGTTGAAATCATGTACTGCATGGAATCCATTAGGGTAAATCTTCTGAACATCAACTAATTTTAAATCTGCCATATATACTTCCTCCTAAAACATAGCATGTATTATACCTGTGAGCAGAATTCTTCTAATCTCTACTCAAAATATATGTTTATTTTACAATCAAAGCCTCTTTACCTCAATAGTAAGAATATATGAAAAATGAAAAGAATCTCTGTTTATTGATGACAAAAACCCTTTGCCCTTTTCACTGTCGGAGAACAGCTCCTTATACCGTCAGTATTCAAAGACATATTTCTCACATGCATTGATCACTGTAACCCCCTCATATTGATCCACCCTGATGAAATCCCTTCCATAATTGCTGTGAACATGGCCGTGAATAATATAGCGCGGATGATATTTTCTCAGCAGGGTATCAAATATCCTGAACCCTCTGTGGGCAGGATCTTCCTTGTCATGAAATCCGCGGATGGGAGAGTGGGTCAGCAGGATATCGAAACTCTTGTGATAGAGGAGAGGGAAAGCCAGCCGGAAGAGACGACGTGACATTTCTTTCTCTGTGTATTGATACATTCCCTGATTATATTTCATACTTCCGCCAAGCCCCAGGATCCGGATTCCCTGATGGACGTAGATCTTATCTTCGATGCAGATACAGCCTTCCGGCGGCTTCACCGGATAATTCGTATCGTGATTTCCATGGACATAGAGAAGAGGACAGTGCGCCATGGTGACCAGAAAGGACAGGTAGGCGCTATCCAGATCACCGGCAGATAAGATGAGTTCGATATCATCCAACATACCTGGTTGATAATAGTCCCACAGGAATTTGGATTCCATGTCTGATATTGCCAATATCTTCATAGTACATGCTCTCCTTTGTCCGTACCGACAAAACTGGTCAGGGTCCTGGCTGTCTCTGTAAGTTCCTCTACTTTTGGAATATTTCCGATTACATTTTCAGCCAGCCAGTCCATGGTAAGTATCTGTTCCGGAGAAAGGACTGCCTTTTTATCCGATTGAATCAGTCCGTTTTGGGAATAGAGAGTTCCGGAGAAGGGATTGAATTTGCCCCGCACCATGGCATCTTTGATCAGATCCGCCAGACGTTTCGTACCCACGGGAAGCCGGCTGGACCTTACGATATCAACAATGCCGGAGGAGATACCCCACCAATAGCTGATGCCCTGTCCTTTGTCCTTGTTCTCCTCCGTCTTCCAGTTGCCGTTCAGTATATTGGTTATCTCTTTATCATAGAAAACGCTCCAGTCCCAGATGGGCATGGCAATATTCCAGAACCCTTCTTTCTCCTCTTTATATAATCCGATTCTTTTGGTATATTCCTCCGCATTGAAGCTGTCTTTGTCACAGATGATGGATATTTCCTGCTGACGGAAAGAATCATAGATCTGCTTCATATACTGCTCTTCGTCCTGTGCATGATCCCTTAGCCTGGACCATTGTAAGTAAATCTTGGCCCGGGGATTCACCATGATGGCTCCCAGCGTGAAGCTGTTGATGTTGGAGATGGTTCCGTAGATCGGATAGTCAGCGATATATCCAATCTTATCATTTTCTGTCAAAGCCCCTGCGATAGCCCCCATCAGAAATTTTACTTCGTACATTCTGGCGTAATAAGTTCTGACATGCTTATAAGAAAGATGGGTGGTACAATTTAAAAATTTGATGTCTTCATGTTCCACAGCCACTTTCAAAGTGGCTTTTAAAAAGATGGGAGAGGTGGTAAAAATCACCTTATGACCCTCGGCGATCGCAGTCTCCAAAGTCTCTTCGATATTATCAAGGGTCGTATTAAAGTAAGCAGTGGTGCTGATGTTATCAGGAAACATCTTCTCGATATGGATTCTGCCGATATCATGATTGAATGTCCAGGCGGATTCTTCACTGTTCCTGTCATGAATAAAAGCCACTTTCAAATGTTTCGGGGCGCCGGAAATCAGCTGGCGGATGGGGCTTTTCTTCTTCTCATATGGATCCATCTGAACCTCCGTGGATTTATCTTTCAGGGCAAGTAAGAACTCGTCTTTGCATTTTTCCATCTTTTTTTTCAGTTCATCTGAGGAAATGGAAAGATTTTTATCGTAATCATAGATGGAGATGAAGGTAAGAAAGGCATCACTGATCTTGGTGTAATGCTGTCTGCCGAACCGTTTGATATATTCAACACGAAACCTTCCAAAGAAAGAGGAAAAATGCATGCGGTCTTCGTCAGACCAGTATTCATCCCTCTTTTTTCCGATCAGGCGCTGCAGTTTTGCAAAACATCCCTGCCTGGTGAAATAAACATAATTAATCTGGGAAAGGTGGTTGAAGGCCACAAACTCATAGTAGATCTGTATCTCCGGATCGTCTGTCTGAGGGGGCATCAGCCGCTGAATCTCTGCCCGGATACTTACGGAATCAAAATAATGGAGAACACTCAGTCTTTTGTTTCCCTCCAGAACATAGAATTCATTGAGATATTCATATACTTTTATGGGATCGTGGATTCCTTCCTCCAGATGAGACTTGCAGAGGTTGATCCATTTGTTCCCGAATTCTGTTTCCGGCTTCAGCAAAGGATAAAAACTCTTGCTGAAACTGGATTTACGACCGGCAGTTTTCGTGCCGACGATCTGATCCAGATTGACACTCTGGACCCCCAATGAGAATCCGATGGAAGATTTTAAACCTGCCTCCTCCAGAATCTCATCCAGCACAGCAGGACTGCCGCCTTCCTTTTTTCCCAACTGTAATGCTTTTTCATAATGTTGTCTTGCTTCGGCGTAAAGAATACTCATTCCTTTCCTCCTGTTTCTATCTGTCGCCGTCTTATATTCCGGCTGTATGTCTTAATAATCTTTTATAGCAATCCTATATCATACTTTTCATGAAAATACAAGAAATTACGGCCTTGCGGGTCAAATAATACGAAAGAATGATGATATTTTTATATTATAATACTCTAGTAATTCAATTCATCCTTCATTATAATAAAAATATATTAAAATATAATCAATAGATTAAAATTGCCGGACAAGGATAAGAAATATGAAGAGAACGATACAGATCAAAGAAGGTTATCTATATATACCTATCTACACAGGGCAGGAGAACCAGTTACTCTCTTTTTATGTAAAGGATGAGGATACGGAAGCTGAAAAGATTATGGAATTAAAGATTCCCGTGGACATGTCGAAAGAAGAAGAGTATTTCGGGGATTATTATGCCGAGATACCTGTGTGGAAATACCGCGGAAAAACCATGATCATCGAGGGAGAATTTCCCATGATCATGGGGATGAGGATGCAGAACCGCAAGAAAAGGCGTCAGTTTGTAACCAACAGACCCAGGATTCATTTCACCGCCAACCGTGGTTGGACCAATGATCCCAACGGGATGGTTTATATGGACGGTCTCTATCATCTGTATTTTCAGTATAATCCCTTTGATGTACGATGGGAGAATATGAGCTGGGGACACGCCATCAGCAAGGACATGCTTCATTGGGCCCAGCTGGATACCGTCATGTTTCCCGATGAGGACGGTACCATGTTTTCAGGCTGTGGTATCATTAACGAGAGAGAACTTCTGGGCTTTTCAAAAGACACTTTGCTTTATTATTATACCGAAGCAGGTGGTACCAACCCTTGGAGTCAGGGTAAAGAATTTACCCAGAAGATTGCCTTTAGCAACGATATGGGGGAAACATTGACCAAGATCCCTGAGCCTTGTATCGACACCATCTACAGGGATAACCGGGATCCCAAGATATTCTGGCATTCCGAGACAGAAGCATATATCATGGTTCTGTGGCTGAAGGGAAATGACTTTGGTATCTTCCGGTCCACCGACCTTAAAAACTGGGATATGACACAGGAACTGTACCTGGAAGATGCCTGGGAATGCCCGGATCTCTTTCTTCTTACCAACGCAGAGGGAGAGAAGAAATGGTTCTTCTGGTGCGCGGACGGATATTATTTCCCCGGTGATTTTGACGGTTACCGCTTTGAGAACAGCGGGGAGAGACACAAGGCTTATATATCCAAACTTCCCTACGCAGCGCAAACCTTCTCCGGCATCGAAGACAGAACCATCTCCATCCCCTGGCTTCGTCTTGAGAACGACGGGAGGCTCTTTACCGGTGCCTATGGAATTCCGACAGAGTTTTCTTACCGTGTGAACAAGGGCCGTTACTTCCTCCTGCAGCGGCCGATAAGAGAGCTCTACGAACAACTGAAGCCTGCGGATCCATGGAGAGTCAGCAAGGACGCAGGAAAGATTATTTACGAGAACAGAGATCATTCCAAGGCTTTTGTTTCTTCCATGGAATTGTCTCCTGACCATGGGGATATATTCCAGTGGAGTATCAATGACTCTGACATTTCCTACAATCCCCACAGTGGCGTCTTTACCGTTGATGGAGAGAAATTCCAGGCAGGTCTTGACCACCACAAACTGGAGATGATCGTAGATGACAGGATTCTGGAAGTTTTCTTTGAAGATGGTATCAGTTTCGGGACTTTTGCTTTAAAAGGGAGAGAGATCCTCTTCTCCATGCAGGAAGATCAGACAGACTATATAGACTTTTTTGAGATCGATTGACATAAATCAGATGACAGGCAGGTAGATATATGGCAACACTAAAAGATGTAGCTAGAGAAGCAGGGCTGGCGGTCAGTACTGTATCCCGCATATTAAACAATCGTGGATACATAAGTCAAGATGCCAGAAACCGCGTTAATCAGGCCATGGAGAAATTAAATTATCAGCCCAATGAGCTGGCCAGATCTCTCCATCGCAACAAATCGAATCTTATCGGTTTGATCGTACCCCATATTAATCATCCCTATTTTTCTGCTGTAATCAGCCAGATTGAAGACCAGGCTTACCGAAAAGGGTATCGCATACTTCTGTGTAATTCACAGACCATGAAGGAGAGAGAACAGGATTATATCGAAATCTGCCGTAGGAACAGAGTGGCAGGTATCATCATGTGCACCGGACAGGATTCCCTGAAAGGATTTGAGGATCTCGGTGTGCCTGTGATCGCCTGGGAGCGTTTCAGCGATGATAAGGTAGCTTCCATCGAGTGTGATAATCTGATGGGGGGCACCTTGGCGGCGGAACATCTGATCGGCCGGGGTTGCAGTCATCTGATACACCTGGGGACAAACCCATTTATTCAGATGCCTGGGGATTGCCGGCTTATAGGATTCCGGGAAACCTGTAGGAAGCATGGTGTTACATGCCATGAAGAGACCATCTGCATTGGTCTTGATTATGTAAAGGATAATAAGGAACAGATCTCTGAGATTCTAAAAAAATATCCGGAGACCGACGGAATCTTTGCCAATAACGATATCCTGGCTGCCCAGGTTATTATTACCTGCAAAGATCTGCGTATTCCGGTTCCGGAAAAAATTAAAGTGATAGGGTATGATGATGTATTTCTCACCAGAATTACTTCGCCCTCCATAACCACCATACGGCAGCCTCTGGAGGAGATGGCCATACACGCCATCCGGCTCCTGGATACTTCCATACAGGGAGAACCGAGTCAGGAAAATGCCACATTTCCTGTGACTCTGATTGAACGGGAGAGCACAGCATGTGTCGAATAGAAAGATCATAATAAAATAAAGATTTACTCACTCAAAGCTTCCACTAATTTTACGCTGTCATCAAGATGATCCGTATTGGAGATGATGACGGCATAAAGGGGAGCTTTTTCTTCGCCTTCTTGCAATTCCTGCTTATCGTTGTAGCTTTTACCGAATTGGGTGTCAGACAGATCCACGGCAAAATACCCTTTAACGGCTTCCGATTCGTCAGGGCTTCCGTCCTCATTTTGTCTGATGTTGGCCACACT
>CAMNGO010000069.1 GCA_946538445.1 uncultured Lachnospiraceae bacterium | reverse complement strand
CATGATCGATGAGATGTGGAGGTTGACAGAAGAGCTTGTTGATCAGGAGGAAAAATCATGATGAAATTTATATCCTGGAACATAGATTCATTAAATGCTGCCCTCACAGGAACCAGTCCCAGAGCTGCCATGTCCAAAGACGTGCTTGACAGGATTGCCCGGGAGGATGCGGATATCATCGCTTTACAGGAGACCAAGCTTCCGGATAAAGGTATGAACAAGAAACAGGCCCAGGCTTTGGCCGAGTATTTCCCGGGGTATGATTATGCCTGGATCAGCTCCAGGGAGCCGGCAAGAAAAGGCTATGCCGGTACCATGGCCCTCTACAAAAAAGGGATGGAAGTGAAGGCAGTCTACCCTGCGATTCAGGCCCCGGAGCCCATGGACTCCGAAGGACGCCTGATCACTCTTGAATTTCCGGAGTTCTTCTTTAATCTGGTTTATACTCCCAACGCGGGGGATGGACTGAAGAGGCTGGAGGAACGGCAGGTATGGGATAAAAAATATGCGGATTACCTCCGGGAACTGGATCAGAGGAAACCGGTAATCGCCTGCGGGGATTACAATGTAGCTCACAAGGAGATAGACCTGGCTCACCCCGAGAACAATCATAAGTCACCCGGTTTTACCGACGAAGAGCGGGAAGGCTTTACCCGCCTTCTTTCCAGGGGCTTTATTGACAGCTTCCGCCATCTTCACGGTGATATCCCGGGGATGTATTCCTGGTGGGCCCAGAGGGTGAAAACCAGCAAGATTAACAACAGTGGCTGGAGGATTGATTATTTTCTGGTCAGCGACAGAATCAAATCAAAGATCAAAAGGTCAGAGATGATGGATTCCGGTCCCCGTCAGGACCATACTCCGCTGCTTCTGGAGATGGATATATAGATATATCGGGGAAGAAATACTAATCGGAATCAACTCCGCAACGAAGAATTAGGACCTTGTATTTCGCTGTTTCAGATGTATATCAAATCGGGCTTCTCTGCTACAATAAGCCTGTCTAGAAGAAGTATGGAAAGAAGGCGAATTATATGTCATACGATGTATCATACAATTATGAAAAAGAAAGACAGGAAGCGATCAGAGCCGGAGAAAGAGCTCTAAACAGTCTCAGCAGTGCATTTTTTGAACTGAAAAGTGCAAGGAACTGGGGACTGTTTGACCTCATAGGAGGCGGTTTTATCTCCACTTTGATCAAACAAAGTAAAATGGGAAAAGCCCAGTCCTTCATGGAACAGGCCCGGTATGATCTCAGGAATTTCAGCAGGGAATTGAAAGATGTGGAAGGTCATATAGATCTGGACATTAATCTGAATGATTTCCTTTCTTTTGCCGACTTCTTTTTCGATGGTCTAATCGCAGACTGGATGGTACAAAGCAAGATTAACCATGCAAGAAGTCAGGTGGAGGAAGCCATACGCCGTGTGGAACAGGTGCTGGAACGCTTGAAAAAAGATGAGTAATCATAGGCAGACCCCTTATTGCTTTGGGGTCTGCCTTATCTTCTTCTTAATTAGTATTCAAAGGTGAACTTGCTGTTTTAAGTAGGTTGAGCTATATTAATTATAGGTATTACACGACAACTTCTATATAACATATTCAGGAGGGAAATATGATTCCTGTACCAAAAATATTCAGAAAAACCAAGACCGTAAAGGGAATATATGCTTATATGGACTCCACTTTTAACGAGGTCCTTCACACAACCCTGAATCCCGACGGTCCTGGTGCGATCCGTATCCATCTGATCCCGCCCAAAAAGGCAGAAGATACATTAAATCCCAGTATTGCGATCATAAACGGTACAGATATCGTACCGGTGAACTTTGCATGGGCAGTCATGCTGGCAGAGATGATTCGTGAAACCAACAAGTACGACGGAAAGGAAATCGAAGAAAAAGTAATCTGGCAGATTCTTGACAAGACCGCTGAGAATGTGAAACAGATTATGCCGATTTTACCCAAAAAACGTATAAAAGAAGATATCCATACCATCTACCAGACCATCCGGCAGATTGCTTACCGGGAGGAGGTTACGACTGATGTTCATTATATGAGTATTGGCGAATATGCAGAATATATGAACGCTCCCCACCGTATGGATCTGATGGTAAGCGCCATGACAAAGAAGGGAGCATGGCACTGTAATCAGAAATGTGTTCATTGCTATGCAGCAGACCAGTCCCTTGCCGAGGAGGAGGAGATCTCCACCGAGGAATGGAAGCAGATCATCGATAAATGCCGTGAGGTGGGAATTCCCCAGGTAACATTCACAGGCGGGGAGCCGACTATGCGTGATGATCTTTTTGAGCTGATCGGATATGCCCGCTGGTTCATTTCCAGGCTGAATACAAACGGTATCCGTCTTACGCAGGAATACTGCCGGGCATTGCACGAAGCCGAGCTTGACAGTGTACAGATTACCTTCTATTCCTGTGATCCGGAGATTCATAATCAGCTGGTGGGAGCGGCCCGCTACGATCAGACGGTGCAGGGGATCGACAATGCTTTGGCAGAAGGACTTTCTGTCAGCATTAATACTCCTCTATGTACCTTGAACAAAGATTACGTGAAGACGCTGGAGTTCCTCCATGAAAAGGGAGTGATCTACGTGACCTGTTCCGGATTGATCACCACCGGCAATGCTGCCCATGAAGCTTCGGAACAGTTGCAGTTAACCGGTCAGGACTTGGAGAAGATCCTGAGGGATGCGGTAGCCTATTGTAATGAAAATGGAATGGAAATCGCATTCACTTCCCCGGGATGGATCGGGCAAAGTGTATTTGATGAGTTAAACATACCCTCCCCGTCTTGTGGGGCCTGCCTATCCAACATGGCTATCACCCCGGGCGGAAATGTGGTTCCCTGCCAGAGCTGGCTGTCCGGTGAACCGTTGGGTAAGATGCTGAGAGACGAATGGGAATTAATCTGGGACAGCCAGGCTTGTGCTGACCACAGAGACTTCTCATCTGATATGACGGGGGAATGCCCTCTTAGGAGGTATTGCTGATGAATCGAATAACAAAATTATCTGTCAAATGTATGCTATTTACAGTGCTTGCTCTGGTTCTGATGTTTATACCTGCTGTTGACAGCCATGCGGAAGCGACAGACCGGATCAAGGACTTTACCATTACCGTAGATGTTAACGAGGATGCCTCCTTACAGATGACCTACCACATCGACTGGGAAGTGCTGGATGATTCCATCGGCAAACTGGAGTGGATCGACCTTGGTGTGCCGAACTATTATCATGACAATATTGTCCCTCTGAGTGATACGGTCGATCATATCAATGATAATGGAAATACCTTGGCAATCTATCTGGATCGCCCCTATGCAGAAGGAGAAACCGTAAGTCTGGATTTCTCCATGACTCAGGATCACATGTATCAGATCGACAAATGGGTTGAGGGTGAGACAGCTTATACTTTCACCCCCGCATGGTTTGACGGCATTGAAGTGGAAAACCTTACCATCCGCTGGAATGCCCTGAATGCAGGAGCATGGCAGCCGGACTGCCTGCAGGAAAATGGCTATCTGGTCTTTCAGGCCGCTCTTTCTGCAGGAGAAAAGTACACCATGTCAGTGGTCTACCCTAATGATGCCTTTGCTTTCTCCGTGGATCGCCAGGCGAACAACGGGGGTGACAACGGAAATGGGAATGGGACAGATGATGATTTTGGAGTATGGGAAGTAATCGGTGGGCTTATCGTACTGGCTATCACCCTGTTTATGATAGTTGCTCCATTTGTATATCTCTTTAAATTCATCCGATGGATCATAGAGGGAATCGGGTTCGGCCCCAAACAGGAGATGAAGAAAAAGATAACCCGGACAAAGATTGAATACTATGAAAACTGTCCGAGCTGCGGGGCAGCACGTGAAGAAGGGAAAGACAGCTGCCAGTACTGTGGCCGTAGTATGATCAAGAGTAAAGAGATCATAGAAGAAAACCAGATTGACAATCCGGAGAACTATACCAAGAAAGGTACATACCGTTATGGTGATTCGGGGAATACTTATATCCGTGTCAATGTGGTCAATGTACCGGTGAGCCGTCCGCGTCCTTCCCGGTCCTCCCGTTCAGGTGGATCCTCCCATCATTCTTCTTGTGCTTCCTCCTGTGCCTGCGTATCTTCCTGTGCCTGTGCTTCCTCCTGCGCCTGCGCCTGTGCCTGTGCTTCCTCAGGCCGTGCCGGATGCTCGGTCAAGGATTTCTTTAAAGAGAATATCCATGAGGGCCGCATCCTCATTGACAGCAAGAGGAACAAAAAACAGGGACCTGATACGGTTTAAGCATGAAAGAAGGAGAAAATCGAATGACGGAAAAAGAGAAAAGAGATCTGGGAGAATACTATGATGCGGTGAACGATCAGGAGCTGATCCGGGAGCGCATATATGTGAAAGATCTTTGTCATGAATATAATATGATCAGACCCTCTGCCACAGAAAAAAAGACAGAGCTTATCAATAAAATATTGGGAAAAAAAGGTCATAATTGTGAAGTCATAGCACCTTTTTGGTGTGACTATGGATACAATATTGAAGTTGGAAACAACTTCATGGCAAACCACAATTGTGTGATATTGGACTGTGCAAAGGTAATCTTCGGTGATAATGTTTTTGTGGGGCCGGACTGTGGATTTTATACTGCAGGGCACCCTCTGGATGTTAAGAGAAGAAATGCCGGGTTGGAATTTGCCCATCCCATCTCAGTGGGAGACAACGTGTGGTTTGGCGGCGGAGTAAAGGTGATGCCTGGTGTTACCATTGGGAGTAATACGGTAATCGGTGGAGGCAGTGTTGTGGTTTCCGATATTCCTTCCGGAGTGGTTGCCGTGGGAAACCCCTGTCGGGTGGTCCGCGAGTTGCCGACCGATGACACCGTACTCGGCAATCCCAGAAAACCGGAAGGAGAGGCAGGGGCAGCCATGTTGTCCAGAATGAACGAGAGCCATGGACCGGTGACTGAGTGGGCCCTGTCTTTTATGGATCCCGCCGGAGCAAAGCAATTGCTTGACATTGGATGCGGTGGAGGAGCTACTATAGGCAGATTGGCCAGACTGGCACCGGAAGCTAAAGTGACAGGGGTAGACTATTCCCCGGTATCCGTACAGGAATCGAAAGATTATAATGAGAATCTGATCCGGGAGGGCAGAGTGGAGGTCATTGAGGCGTCTGTGGAAGAACTGCCATTCGCTGATGATACATTTGACCGTATCACCACAGTGGAGAGTTTTTATTTCTGGCCGGATCCCCAGGAGAACCTGATGGAGGTACGAAGAGTACTGAAACCCGGGGGAAGATTTTTCCTGATTGCCGATATCTATGGAAAGGCCGGACTGGATCAGGCCGTTCTTGATAATGTTGAGCTCTATGACCTGTTTAATCCTTCTAAGGAAGAATTCCACATTTTATTCCGCAATGCGGGTTTTATCGCAGTGAAGATTCATGTCAAAGAAGGAACGGACTGGATCTGTGTGGAAGGAATCAAATAATGGATTAAGTAATTCTCCGGATTGGAGAATTACCCCCTTCTATTTCTTTATGCCGGATGTATATTTTTCATTGAATTGCCATTATACTTAGGGCAAATAAAAGATCAGACATAAGAAAGAAGGGTTTAAAATGTTAACATTATTATTTGTGATCTGTATGTTTGCAATATTTGGAAAACTTGCTGTTC
The DNA here is from genome assembly GCA_946538445.1 of uncultured Lachnospiraceae bacterium. GTDB lineage: Bacteria > Bacillota > Clostridia > Lachnospirales > Lachnospiraceae > Anaerobutyricum. Next base: position 3,607 of record CAMNGO010000069.1, on the reverse strand, counting down.
TGGCTTTAAAAGGAGCCTGGGGTTTGACAAAAATAGTATTTTCATTAATATTTCTGCCCCTCATTTTGATTGGAATGGTAATCAAAGGACTGATCGTTCTGGCCTTACCTATCCTGATTATCTTTGGAGTGTTCTCCTTGATCACAGAACTGCAAACCGGTAGGATTTAAGAATAGTTCGAGAGATTATTCTTTAAATCATAGAAAGAATAGGATTTTCTAAATAAAGAGAACGCCCTCGGTTGATAAAGAACCGGGGGCGTTTTCTATTGAAAGGAAGTTGATTATAAAGTAGTATATAGTTAAGACAGCATTCGAAAAGGAGTGAATAAAATGCAAAAAAACAGAATCGGGATTATCGGAGCCATGGAAGAAGAGGTGACTCTTTTTAAGGAGAAAATGACACTTGATGAAGTAGTCACTGTTTCAGGTATGGACTACTATCTGGGAACGATATCGGGAAAACCTGTGGCTATCGTTCAGTGTGGCATGGGTAAGGTCAATGCCGGAATCTGTACCCAGACATTAATCCGGGAGTTTCATGCAGCGGAGGTGATCAACACTGGGGTAGCAGGTTCGTTAGATAATAAGATTGACATCGGTGATATGGTCATATCGAAAGATGCCGTTCAGCATGATTATGATGTGAGTCCCATCGGATTTGAGAAAGGGGAGATTCCTTACACCGGCTTGCATGCATTTGAGGCGGATCCTGCTCTTGTGACGACCGCTTTGGAAGCTGTCCGGGAGGTGGCATCAGAAGTGGATGCATTTCCCGGAAGAATCTGTTCCGGAGATCAGTTTGTATATCTTTCTGAGCAAAAGGATACCATAACCGGATCATTTGGGGGATTATGCTGTGATATGGAATCTGCAGCAATCGCTCAGGTATGTTACCTGAATGATACGCCTTTTGTAATCCTCAGGGCTATATCAGATAAGCCTGACGGGTCGGAAGAGATAGCCTTTGATGTGTTTAAGGAGGAAGCGGCCCATAGAAGTGCTAAAGTTGTATTGAAGATGTTAGATATGGAGGGGACAGATGATTAGTATTCTTTTACTTTTTTGCGGGATTTTCTACGCTGTGCTGTGTGTGTTTAGTATCGTCACAGGTCTTATTTATGCAAGCGGAAGGAAAGAATTGAATCCTTTGGAACTGTCAGACCGGTTTATGAGCCGGTATTCTGATCCCGAAAAACTCAGAAGATTCACAATGAAGATGGGATGGGTGACATTTTTTGTGGGGATCGTTCAGGGGATCACATCCTTTGCTATCCTGGTGGGAAAAAATACGGTTTATTATGGCGTTGCCCTTGGATTCACCTTATTCTCCATCGCATCTGTAGCGATGAAACTGAAAGGGAAGATACACATATTTCCCTTATTAAAAGCTATCGCATATATTGCCATCCTGATTGTTTTGCTCATGCCTGCCGGGAGATCCAGGTTTTCCGGATAATAATTCTGATGTCGCTTACAAATCGAATAATAGCGTAAAAGAAGTCACGTTCAAAGAGTTCCTTGTGAGGGTGCTTTGGATGTGACTTCTTGCCATTTCTATATGAATGTTTCAGGTTAACGCATCAGCATGCCGCCTGTGGCATCGATGGTGATTCCTGTGAGATAGTCTGCTTTGTTGGAGGCAAGGAAAGCCACACAGTAGGCGACCTCATCCGGGGTTGCCACCCTGCCGATAGGGATCCTGCTATTGTAATAATCTTTCTTCTTTGCCAGGGCGTCTTCAACCATCGGAGTTTCCATCATGCCCGGAGCTACAGAGTTGACATTGATTCCATAGCCGGCCACTTCCCTGGCCAGTGATCTGGAAAATGTAACAAGACCGGCCTTGGATGCGGCATAGTGGGCATGGCCTGTGGTAGATCCGTGGAAGGCTGCCTGGGAGACAACCTGTACGATTTTTCCTTTTTTATCCTGTTCAATCAAATGATTCACCATCAATTTGCTTAACAGGAAGGGGACCTCCAGATTCATGTAGATCGTACGGTCAAACTGCTCAAGGGTCATCTCACGGACGTAGGCTGTAGGCCAGATTCCGGCGTTATTTACCAGGACATCCAGACCACCCAGAGCTGCAACGCTCTCTTCAAACAATTTCTCTGCGGCACCTTCTTTGCCCAGGTCTGCCGGGATGCCTACAGCATTGACGCCATATTCTGCACGGAACTTGTCTGCGAGTTCTCTGGCCAGATCTTCACTTCTCCCGGAGATGACTACATTTGCTCCCTCCCCGGCAAGAATCCGGACGATAGCTTCCCCCAGCCCTTTGGTACTTCCGGTAACCAGAACGTTCTTTCCTTTCAAACCATAATCCAATTCATTCACCTCCATATGTCTTGCGTAGTTATTATAATTTCATAATAATTATACCATAAAGAGAGGAAATATTGTAGATAATCCCCTATTTTCATTGACATGTTTTATATTATTCGTTACAGTAAAGATGATATTCCTATAACGAGACAATAGATGGAGGAGGTAACGAGATGTATAGACTTTGGAATGTATTGGAAGAAGCAAAGAAACTGCGCTGGGTTGAACTTTCCCATCCACTTGACAATGACAGTCCATTCTGGAGTGGTATTCCGGAAGGATCTGTGGAGTTGTGTAAGACCGTGTTTGACTGGGGCAATCCTATGCTGGAGTGTCTTATCCAGACTTTCAAATTCCCCGGACAGTTCGGAACTCATATTGATTTCCCGGGACACTTTATCAAAGATGGTGTGTTGTCAGAAGCATTTGACGTAAAAGACGGTGTATTTCCTCTCTGCGTTATCGATCTTACCGCCAAGGTTGCGGAGGATCCCTGCTATGTCGTTACAGAACAGGATATCAAGGACTATGAGAAAGAATACGGTGATATCCCGGATGGTGCTTTCGTAGCTTTGCGGACAGACTGGTATAAAAACTGGCCGGATATGGATGCTCTTTCCGGCACCGCAGAAGATGGAAGTGAGAACTTCCCGGGATGGTCTATGGAAGCATTAAAATATATCTATGAAGTTCGCAATGCAGCAGCAAACGGACATGAGACACTGGATACCGATGCATCTGCCGAGGCAGCCAAGGCAGAGGATCTGGCATGTGAGCGCTATGTTCTGGAGATGGGTAAGCTTCAGGTAGAAGTGCTTCGGAATCTCGATCAGGTTCCCGCGGCCGGTGCGGTGATTGTTGTTGCCTGGCCGAGGATTCAGGGCGCAACCGGTCTTCCGGTCCGTGTATGGGCGATCTGTGAGTAAACCTGTTTACGTATTTTCAATTCGGAGATAAACATGATTGATTATGAAATGATCAGAAAACAGGCAGAGTCTCTGGCGGAGGAATCCGCTGACTTTATCCCTGTGATGGCAAATGTATCAGCTTTACTCTTCTATACACTCCCCGATATCAATTGGGCGGGTTTCTATCTGGTGAAAGAAGATTCTCTTCTCCTGGGGCCCTTTCAGGGCAAGGTTGCCTGTGTGCGGATTGCTAAGGGAAGAGGCGTCTGCGGGACTGCCTGGGCGGAGGACACTGTCCAGTTAGTGCCGGATGTTCATGCCTTTCCCGGACATATCGCCTGTGACAGTGCATCAAGATCCGAGATCGTG
>CAMNGO010000068.1 GCA_946538445.1 uncultured Lachnospiraceae bacterium | reverse complement strand
TAATTGACCGCACGGAAGAGGCGGAGAAACAGTAAAACGGAAAGGATGATTACCATGAGACAGTTAATGTTAGGTAACAAAGCATTTGCCAGGGGCCTATATGAAGCAGGATGCAGTCTGGTATCCAGCTACCCTGGAACCCCCAGCACAGAAGTGACAGAAGAAGCAGCCAAATATGATGAGATCTACTGCGAATGGGCACCCAACGAGAAGGTTGCCATGGAGGTAGCCTTTGGTGCATCTCTTGCAGGAAAAAGAAGTTTTTGCGGTATGAAGCACGTTGGTTTAAATGTTGCTGCAGACCCTTTATATACAGCCTCCTACACCGGAGTGAACGGTGGTATGATCATCTGTGTAGCAGATGACGCCGGTATGCATTCTTCTCAGAATGAGCAGGATTCCCGCCATCATGCCATCGCATCCAAGGTGCCCATGTTAGAACCCTCTGATTCTGCGGAAGCATTGGAATTTGCAAAGAAAGCATATGAGATGTCCGAGGAATTTGATACACCTGTAATCATAAAGATGTGCACTCGTGTGGCCCATTCCCAGAGTGTGGTGGAGACTTCCGAGCGTGTGGTTCCCGAGACCATCCCCTATGAGAAGAATATCGGAAAATATGTTATGATGCCGGGTAACGCCATCCGTCGTCATCCCATCGTGGAGGAGAGGACCAGAAAACTGACCGAGTATGCAGAAAACTGTCCATTTAACCGTGTGGAGATGGGAGATACCGGTATCGGTATCATTACTCATTCCACCAGTTACCAGTACGCCAAGGAGGTATATGGGGACAGAGCTTCCATCCTGAAGCTTGGTATGACCAATCCGCTCCCTGTTAAGCTGATTAAGGATTTCGCCGCTAAGGTTGATAAACTTGTTGTTGTCGAAGAGCTGGATCCCATCATCGAGAACCATTGCAGACAGCTTGGACTGGAAGTGTCAGGAAAGGATGTTCTTCCGCTTCTTGGAGAGTTCTCCCAGAACCTGATCGCCTCCAAACTGGGGGAGGAAGTTCCGGAATACAAGTCTCTTGGTGAGACTTTGCCAAACAGGCCTCCTGTTATGTGTGCCGGATGTCCCCACCGTGGCATGTTCTATACTTTAGCAAAGAATAAATGTACCGTACTGGGAGATATCGGATGTTACACCTTAGGAGCAGTGCCTCCATTATCTGCCATCGAGATGACCTTATGTATGGGTGCCTCCATAGGCGCAACCCACGGATTCAATAAGGTTCTCGGCAAAGAAAGCGAAGGGAAGACAGTTGCCGTGATCGGTGATTCCACCTTCATGCATTCCGGTATGACCGGTCTTGCCAATGTGGCATATAACCAGAGTAACTCCACTATCATTATCCTTGATAATTCCATTACCGGTATGACCGGACATCAGCAGAATCCGACTACCGGCTACAATATCAAGGGAGACCCTGCAGGGAAGATCCATCTTGAGAATCTCTGCCGTTCCATGGGATTCAACCGCATTGCCATCGTGGATCCCTATGACCTGGCCCAGTGTGACCGTGTTCTGAAGGAAGAACTGGCTGCGGAGGAACCTTCCGTGATCATCAGCCGCCGTCCTTGTGCCCTTCTGAAATATGTGAAGCACAATCCTCCGCTTAAGGTGGATGAGGACAAGTGTGTGGGCTGTAAGTCCTGCATGCGTATCGGCTGTCCGGCCATCAGTGTCAAGAACAAAAAAGCAGTGATAGATAATACACTCTGTGTAGGCTGCGGAGTCTGTCAGCAGATGTGCCGTTTTGATGCATTACAGAATTAGAGGAGGTACCGGTTATGACGAAAAATATTATGATTGTTGGTGTCGGCGGTCAGGGATCTCTTCTTGCCAGCAAATTATTAGGACATTTATTACTACAGGAAGGATATGATGTGAAAGTATCCGAAGTACATGGTATGAGCCAGCGTGGAGGAAGCGTTGTGACATATGTTCGCTTCGGTGAAAAAGTCTATTCTCCGATCATTGATAAGGGAGAGGCAGATGTTATCGTATCTTTCGAGAAACTTGAGGCTGCCCGTTATGTGGAATACCTGAAGAAGGACGGACGAATCGTGGTCAACACCCAGGAGATTGATCCCATGCCTGTCATCATTGGCGCGGCTTCCTACCCGGAGAATCTGATCGGGAAGATGGAAAACCTGGGGATCACAGTGGACGCAATGGATTGCGTCAGCCTGGCAAATGAAGCCGGTTCTTCCAAAGCTGTGAACATCGTTCTCATGGGAAGACTGTCCAGATATTTTGACATCCCCGAAGAAAAATGGATCCAGGCCATCAAGGACTGTATCCCGGAGAAATTCCGTGAGATGAATCTCAAAGCCTTTGCATTGGGAAGAGCAGAGAATTAAGATTTATATATCGATTGATAATTATATCTTTAAAAAAAGTGTCTTGCTTGCGCGAGACACTTTTTTTGTGGATGTACACTAGTAATTTAAAGATTATATTTTTAAAATCTTCCTGGCGTTTTCAGAGAAAATCTGATCAAATTCCTTCTCGGTAAAGTCCAGAGCCTTCACCATATTAATTTCGATCGTCTGATCTCCCCAGGGTGAGTCCGTTCCAAAAAGGATTCGGTCCAGACCGTGCTTTCTGGCTATTCTGGTGAAATCCTTTCCATTTAATTTATCCTCCATAAAAGGAGCCTGGTCCGCCTTAGGATGACGGTATATTTTCCCAAGGGAAAAGGAAGTGTCCAGCCATACGGGAGCACCGCACAGGTACTTCTCCACATCCTCCCATCCGCCAAGATTACCCATATGGGCCAGGATAAAAGTCTTTGGATGTACCTGGTCAACTACGTTAAGAATTCCTTCTACAGAACAGTAATTCTTCTCATGGTTTGCCAGCTCTATTCCTGTGTGTGCAAGAACAGCCAGGTCAAGTTCCGATGCATAGTCGATCACTCTTAGAAAACGAATATCATCAACTTCCATATCCATAAAGGCCGGATGGATTTTGATCCCACGGATTCCATGGGAAGCCAAATCTTTAAGAATCCCTTTATAATCTTCATAGAGGGGGTGAATTCCCCCAAAATTAATGATTCCCCTTCTATTGTTTTCTTCCTTTGTCTCTATGGCCAGCCGATTGAGTTTCACTACCTGCTTCATATTGGTGGGAACCGGAAGGTTAACAGAGTAACTAATCCCTGCCTTTTTCATGCTTTCCACCAGTCCTTCCGGTGTACCGTCGGTAAAAGGCTGGATTCTGGCTTTTTCTCTTCCTATGATATCGATGGCTTTTTCTGCAACAGCCTTTGGAAAAGTGTGTACGTGAAAATCAATAATCACAAAACTACCTCCTGATCTTTTGTTTCAATCCTGATCATTTCTTATAGAAATCAGCCAGGTCAGCAAAAGCTTTCAGAGATCTTTTTGCTACTTCAGTAGGTACACAGTAAGAGATTCTGGTATGTCCCGGGCAGCCAAAACCGGTACCAGGCACGATCAACAGGTTGAAATCTTTGGCTTTCTCACAGAAAGCGATATCGTCCTCAATCAGGGTTCTGGGGAACATATAGAAGGTTCCGCCCGGTTCCACCACATGATAGCCAAGATCACGCAATCCATTTACCAGGAGGTTACGGTTGGTCTCATAGATAGAGATATCGGCAGTGAGATCGGCACAGTTCGCACAGACTCTCTGGAACAATCCCGGTGCATTCACATAGCCCAGGGAACGGCCGGCGCCGGCACAGGCTGCATATACCAGCTCATGATCGGTAACCCGGTCTGAAACCATAATGTATCCCAGACGCTCACCGGGAAGGGAGAGGGATTTTGACCAGGAGTAGCAGACCAGAGTATTATCATAATATTTCGGTATGTATGGAACAAAAGTGCCGTCAAAGGCGATCTCCCGGTAGGGTTCATCAGCGATGATGAAGATAGGCTCCCCGTATTTGGCAGATTTTGCGGACAGCAGATCAGCCAGCTTCTTAATGGTCTCCTCCGAGTAAACACATCCGCTGGGGTTGTTGGGAGAGTTGACGATCACAGCCTTCGTCTTAGGACCGATGGCATCCTCCAGAGCCTGGAAATCAATCTGGAAAGCCTCCACATCCGCCGGAATCAGCTTCATGCAGGCACCGGCTCCTTCGATAAATACTTTATATTCCGGGAAATAAGGAGCAAATACGATTACCTCGTCCCCGGGATTGCACAGACCGTTAAGACAACAGCACAGTCCTGCGGCAGCGCCCACCGTAATGTAAAGGTTATCCGCATTTACTTCAAAATCAAAACGTTTTTTTATAGAGTCTGCGATCATTTTTCTTGCCCCTGCATCTCCCTGGGCACTGGTATAACCATGCAGGATAACCGGATCCATCTCCCGGATCAGACGGATTGCAGTCTCATTGACCTGGTCCGGAGCAGGAACGCTGGGATTACCGATGGAGAAATCAAATACATTCTCAGCGCCTACCTCTGCGGCACGTTTTTTTCCGAATTCAAACAGTTCACGGATCACGGAACGCTGAGTCCCCAATCCTACCATTCTTTCATTTAACATATTATGGTCCTCTTTTCTTATATGATTTGATTCATTACCTGCAGACTGTCTATGTCAGGCAGAATATTTAATGTGATAACACTGAACATTATAACACAGATGGTAGGATATGCCAGTAATCTTGTGTCAGAAAATTTGAAAGAAATAGCTTGATATTGACAATTCTTCCACAATGTGATATTTTACACTTATGCTTTACACAATAAAAGGTATAAAGTATAAAAGTGATGTTATAGTAAGGGAGATTATAAAGATGCCGGTAACAGATTTATTGGAAAGAAATCATAAACTGTATGGAGAAGAAGTGGCTTTGGTAGAGCTCAATCCAACCGTGACTGAGCATGTAAAGAGAGTGACCTGGAAAGAGTATGACCTGGTTCAGCATATGGTTGATCAGCCGTACCGCCGGGAGATAACCTGGAGTGTCTTTGATGAAAAGGCAAACCGTGTAGCCAATATGCTTCTTGCGAAAGGAGTGAAGAAGGGTGACAGGGTCGCAATCCTTATGTTTAACTGTCTGGAATGGCTTCCCATCTATTTCGGTATCCTGAAGACCGGCGCCATTGCAGTGCCTTTCAATTTCCGTTTTTCAGCTGATGAGATAAAATACTGTCTGGACCTTGCCGAAGTACAGGTTCTTCTGTTTGGTAATGAGTTTATCGGGCGTCTGGAGTCCATCGAGGAAGAAATCCAATCCAGACTGCTGATCTACGTGGGTGACGGCTGTCCTACTTTCGCGGAGAGTTATCATGCACTGGTGGCTGATGCTTCCAGTCAGGCCCCTTTAATCCGTCTGGATGACGAAGATGACGCTGCCATTTATTTCTCTTCCGGAACCACAGGTTTTCCGAAAGCAATCCTGCACAATCACGAAAGCCTCCTTCAGGCTGCACAGATGGAACAGAAACATCATGAGATCGGAAGAGGGGATAACTTCCTCTGTATTCCGCCTCTCTACCACACCGGTGCCAAGTTCCACTGGATGGGATGTCTCTGTGCCGGTGCCAAAGCAGTAATCCTGATCGGTACTTCTCCTCAGATCATTCTGAACGCCGTGTCGGAAGAGCAGTGTACCATCGTATGGCTCCTGGTTCCGTGGGCTCAGGAGATCCTTGAAAAACTGGATTCGGGAGAACTGAAACTGAAAGATTATAAACTGGATCAGTGGAGACTCATGCATATCGGTGCCCAACCGGTACCTCCGTCATTAATCCGTCACTGGAAGGAATATTTCCCGCACCATGATTATGATACCAATTACGGTTTATCCGAATCCACCGGCCCGGGATGTGTTCATCTTGGTATGGAAAATATCCATAAAGTCGGAGCAATCGGCATCCCGGGATATCGCTGGGAGTGTAAGATTGTGGACGAAGAGGGAAAACTGGTAGAACAGGGTGAGGTAGGAGAACTCTGTGTCAAAGGACCCGGTGTCATGACCTGTTATTATAACGATCCGGTGGCTACAGCCGAGACATTGAAGGACGGCTGGCTCTTTACCGGTGATATGGCTATGCAGGATGAAGACGGTTTCTATTTCCTGGTTGATCGTAAGAAGGACGTTATCATTTCCGGCGGAGAGAATATCTATCCGGTCCAGATTGAGAATTTCCTCACTGCTTATCCCAAGATTTCCGATGTGGCAGTGATCGGATTGCCGGATAAAAGACTGGGTGAGATCACAGGTGCCATCATCCAGGTGATTCCGGGTATGGAATGTACCGAGGAGGAGATTGAGCAGTTCTGCCATAAACTCCCCCGTTACAAACGTCCTAAGAGGATCATCTTTGCCGATGTTCCCAGAAATGCGACAGGCAAGATTGAAAAACCAGCCCTCCGTAGGAAATACGGTGCAGAAAAGCTTGTAGAACAACAGAACCGTGGATAATCTTATCCCTGGAAAATAAGTATCATATCTGCCATATCAGCCTTCTGACAAAAGCTGATATGGCAGTTTCTTTATTTTTTTGAACTTATTTTAAATATAGGTTGACAAAAAGAAGAAGATAAGTTATAGTAACTTCAGCACTTTAAAGTATTTAATATATAAAGTGTTGAATTTGAGAAGTGCATTAAATTATTTTTTTTTGGGAGGAAAGTAGTTATGTCAAAAGAAGTATTGAGTGCAATCCTATTGGTCATCTTTTTCGGAGTGATGCTTTATGTAGGATATAGCACCAGAAAACATGCAACGGATGTTAACGGATTCGTGTTAGGCGGAAGGTCCGTAGGACCCTGGCTCACTGCCTTTGCATTCGGTACTTCTTATTTTTCCGCCGTTATCTTCGTAGGTTACGCCGGACAGTTCGGATGGAATTTTGGTATGTCCAGTACCTGGGCAGGTCTGGGCAATGCATTTATCGGATCCCTGCTGGCATGGAATGTTCTGGGAAGACGTACCAGAATCATGACCCAGCATCTGGATGCCAAGACCATGCCGGACTTCTTCGGAAAGCGTTTTGAGTCAACACCGCTTAAGGTGGCTGCTTCCGTGATTGTATTTATTTTCCTGATTCCTTATACCGCATCTTTGTATAATGGTCTGTCCAGTCTCTTCGGAATGGCTTTTAATGTTCCTTATTACGTTGTTATCATCGTTATGGCCATCCTGACCGGCATCTACGTAATCATAGGCGGATATATGGCTACTGCCATCAATGACTTTATTCAGGGAATCATCATGCTCTTCGGTATCAGCGCTGTTATCTTTTCTGTTTTGAAACAGAACGGTGGCTTACTCCTGACCATGCAGAAATTATCTGCAGTAGAATGTGAAGGCTGGTCAGGCGGAGCATTTACTTCATTTCTTGGTCCGGATCCTCTGGCCCTGTTATTTGTAGTAATGCTTACATCTCTGGGAACCTGGGGTCTTCCTCAGATGGTCGGTAAGTTTTACGCCATCAAGAGCGAGCACGATATCCAGAAAGGAACCATCATCTCCACGGTATTTGCCATCATCGTGGCCGGCGGATGTTACTTCCTTGGTGGTTTCGGAAGACTGTACGCAGATAAGATCGCTTACAATGAAGTGACGGGAAAACCTTTGTTTGATACCATTATCCCGAATATGTTATCTACACTTCCGGCATTCGTAATAGCCATCGTTATCGTGCTGGTATTATCGGCTTCCATGTCAACCTTGTCTTCTCTGGTTCTGACATCATCATCCACTTTTACTCTGGATGTAATCAAAGTGGCGTCCAAGAAAGAAATGGATGACAAGAAACAGGTAAGAACCATGCAGATCTTTATCGTATTTTTTATCGTGGTCTCTGCCATCATCGCCATCTTCAAGGATGCTCATCCGGAAGTGACTTTCATCGCTCAGATGATGGGTGTATCATGGGGAGCTTTGGCAGGTGCATTCCTGGCACCATTCCTCTATGGCTTATACTGGAAAGGCGTCACAAAAGCGGCAACAGCAGTCTGCTATGTGTGGGGATGTGGAATTGCCATCCTGCAGATGATCATCACTCTTTCCGGAACGGATGTAAGCGGCTGGGGTCCGATACTTGGATACATCTTCAGATCTTCCATCAATTCCGGTGTCATTGCCATGGTAGGCGGATTGGTGATCGTTCCCTTCTTCAGCTTGTTTACAGCCAAGCAGGATGCTAAGGTAGTAGATGAGATGTTCGACTGGTACGATGTGAAACATGAGGTATCCTTCAAGACAAGTCTTAATGATTAATTCTTCTTTTTTTCATCATTTCTTTATAAGGTATTTGCTATGCAGTAAGCCGGAGCCATGGAAACATGGCTCCGGCTTACTTTACAGGAGATTTTGTGATTAATGGTTTTAGATTTCTAACTTTTGCTGTATACTTTAAAGTAGACATTAAATGAAATGATGAAATGAGGATATGTATATGAAGCATGTAATGTTTGTAGCTGCGGAATCCGCCCCATTTATCAAAACCGGCGGACTTGGTTCGGTCATAGGATCCCTTCCGGAGGAAATAAATAAGCTGGGAATCAAAACCAGTCTTGTAATCCCCGGATATGAATGTATTCAGCCGGAGTATCGGGAACAGATGACAACTTTGTTCTCTTTTCCGGTAAAGCTTGGCTGGAGAGAGAGTATGGTGGACCTCGGATACCTGAAACTTAAGGATATGGATTGTTATTTCATAGGGAATTCTTTTTACTACTGTGGGGATTCCCCTTATAATGATATATGGCTTGATGTGGAAAAGTTTGCTTTTTTCTGTAAAGCTGTACTTGAGATGCTCAGTTATCTGGAGATTCCGGTGGATATCATACACTGTCATGACTGGCAGACAGGGCTTCTCCCGGTTTTCCTGAAAACCATGTATCAGCAGGATCCATATTACCGACGCATCAAATCTGTTATGACCATCCACAATATCAAATTCCAGGGTACTACCGATATTGATCGGATGAAAGATATCACCGGTCTGCCTGATGATGTATTCACCTACGATAAGATGGAATATTATGGCAATGCCAATATGCTGAAAGGTGGGATTGCCTATGCAGATAAGATCACTACGGTCAGTGAGACCTATGCCCGTGAGATTCAGACTCCGGAGTACGGGGAAGGATTGTTCCAAACTCTGTATTTCCGCAGGAACGATCTGTCAGGAATCGTCAATGGAATCGACTGGAAGGTCTATGATCCTGAGACAGACGGCCATATCAGCCATAATTATAGGGTTGAGAATTTTATGGAGAGAAGACCGGAGAACAAACTGACATTACAGCGCCTGGCCGGATTGCCGGCAGACGGGAATACTTTCACCATGGGAATTGTCTCAAGGCTGACAGAACAGAAAG
>CAMNGO010000067.1 GCA_946538445.1 uncultured Lachnospiraceae bacterium | reverse complement strand
CAAAGGGTGACGGCGGGGACATTCAGCTTACAGTTGGGATCCAGGCAGACGGGACGGTTAACGGATATTCCGTATTAGCCATCGGTGAGACCGCCGGACTGGGTATGAATGCCAAGACCAATCAGGCCTGGGCAGACCAATATAAAAACAAGAAAGTTGATCATTTTGAAGTTGTGAAAGACGGCAGCGGAAATCTGAACAATCCTTCCGAGGATAACCCCGGGATCGATGCCATCTCCGGTGCCACCATCACAAGTAAGGCTGTGACAGGCGCTATGAATAGCTGTCTTGCTTATTTCCAGTCATTAGAAGGAGGTAAATGAGATGAAACCGAATAGCCCAACCGAGAGATTGTTTAACGGTATTATCAAAGAGAACCCTACCCTTGTACTTATCCTTGGTATGTGTCCGACTCTGGCAGTTACCACCTCCGCCATAAACGGTGGCGGTATGGGACTTACCACAACAGCGGTACTGATGTTCTCCAACTTATTGATCTCTCTGCTCCGTAATTTCATTCCGGACAGAGTGCGTATCCCGGCTTATATTGTGGTCATTGCCTCCCTGGTAACTATTGTACAGTTCGTCCTTCAGGCTTACCTTCCATCCCTGAATGAAGCCCTGGGTGTATACATTCCTCTTATCGTAGTTAACTGTATCATTCTGGGACGTGCGGAATCCTATGCCAGCAAAAACGGAGCGATTTCTTCCTTCTTTGATGGATTGGGAATGGGACTGGGATTCACCCTGGCTCTCACGATCCTGGGTGCATTTCGTGAACTTCTGGGTGCAGGAACCATTTTCGGATACACTGTATTACCGGAAAGTGTATTCACTCCGATTACTATCTTCATCCTGGCTCCCGGAGCGTTTTTCGTGCTTTCCTGCCTTGTTGCCATCAAGAACAGGATAGGTAACCGCCCGGCAAAGACACAGAAGGCCGAGAAAGCTGTAACAGAAGAAACCGAAGCCACGGTTGCACAACCGGCCGGCGAGTGATAGGAAGGAGTAAAGTATGACACATTTATTATTATTGATCATCAGTTCATCGATTGTCAGTAACGTCGTATTGAGCCAGTTTCTGGGCTTATGTCCTTTCCTTGGCGTATCGAAGAAGACAGATACTGCCATCGGTATGGGTGCTGCCGTAATCTTCGTTATAACAATCGCTTCATTAGTCACCGCTTTGATCTATCGTTTTATTCTGACACCATTGGATCTGTCTTATCTTCAGACCATCGTGTTTATCTTGATCATTGCGGCGCTGGTTCAGTTTGTGGAGATGTTCCTTAAGAAAAGTGTACCGTCTCTTTATGAATCACTGGGTGTTTACCTCCCTCTGATCACCACCAACTGTGCAGTGCTTGGTGTGGCTTTAAATGCAGTTCAGTATAAATACAATATACTTGAAACCGTGATCTACGGTTTTGGCACGGCTGTAGGTTTTACCATCGCCATCGTCATCCTTGCAGGACTTCGTGAAAAGATGGAATTCAATGATATTCCTTCTTCCTGGCAGGGTATGCCTATCGTGCTGGTGACGGCAGGACTTATGTCCATTGCCTTCTTTGGATTTTCAGGTATCATTTGACAGGAGGAAAGATAGATGAGTAGTATGGGAATTGTACTTGCAGCGGTTATCGTAGGTGGTACAGGACTGGTTATCTCTGTTCTCCTGGGAATCGCATCCGAGAAATTTAAGGTGCCCATCGATGAGAAAGAAGTGGCAGTCAGAGAATGCCTTCCCGGCAATAACTGTGGCGGCTGCGGATATGCAGGCTGTGATGCCCTGGCAAAAGCCATTGCCATGGGACAGGCTGCAGTAAATGCCTGTCCTGTGGGAGGAGCTGCCGTAGCAGAGCAGATCGGACAGATCATGGGTGTGGAAGCCGGAGAGACTGAGAAGATGGTTGCTTTCGTAAAATGTGCAGGTACCTGTGATAAAGCAAAACAGAAATATATCTATTCCGGTAATGAGGACTGTATCTCAGCCGTCAGCGTCCCGGGAGGAGGCCCCAAAGCATGTTCCTATGGATGTACCGGTTTTGGAAGCTGTACGAAGGTCTGTGACTTTGACGCGATCCACGTGGTAGATGGTATCGCTGTTGTAGACCAGGAAAAATGTGTGGCCTGTGGTAAATGTGTGGCAATCTGCCCGAAATCCCTGATTGAACTGGTTCCATACCAGGACAAAGATGTAAAAAGAAAAATGCCCAAAGTGCATTGTAATAACAAGGATATGGGCAAACCGGTGAAGGAAGTCTGTTCCGTCGGATGCATCGGATGTAAGATCTGTGAGAAACAGTGCAACTTTGATGCGGTGCATGTGGAGAACAATATCGCACATATCGATTATTCCAAGTGCAAGGGCTGTGGATTATGTGCCATGAAGTGCCCGGCTAAGATTATCTACGTGGACTGATCCGGTCCTTAATAATTTCTTAAGAAACGTCATGAAAAGGTTATTTCCCTTAAGTAAATAGCAAGGGAAATAACCTTTTTTTATCACTTTTTTTGTGTATAATCGTGGGAGGTTATAAAAAAGGACAGGAGTGATATGTTATGTCATACACAAGATTTAAAGGTAGTTTCCCCAGTACCAATAAAATAGATACCGTCAATTATTACATCTGTGAGCCGGAGAGCCAAATCCGTGCCATCCTGCAGTTCGCCCATGGCTGGGTGGATTGTTTTGAAAGGAACAAGGAACTTATTTCCTATTTTACAGATCATGGAATCCTGGTCTGTGGGTGCGACTTCATCGGACATGATTTTAACAGGAGAAACCACGGGGACTTCAGGCGCAAAAATGCCTGGACATACCTGGTACAGGACCTGTGTAAACTGAGCCGGTATATGAGAAAGACCTATCCGGGTGTTCCGATCTTTCTGTATGGGCATGGCCTTGGATCTCTGGTGGCAAGAATTGCAGTGAATTATAATGAATCCTATGATGGACTGATCATATCCGGTACAAGCGGAAAGCAGCATTTCTGCAGAAGATCACTCCTTCTTTCCAGAATCCTTAAGATATGGAAAGGATCAGACTATGAGAGTCCACTGATTGAAGCAATAATGCAGAAGAAGGTGAATGCCCGCTTTCTCAGGGAAAGAGATTCCAAAGCCTGGGAATGCTCTGATCCGGATAACAGGATAGCGAACAATCTGGGAGCGGAAGGCGCCTCATTTTACTCTGCAGGGGCTTTGAGGGATATGTTTCATATGCTCTCCATGGTCTCTTGTGACAGCTGGTACAGATCTCTCCCTGAGCATATGCCTATTCTCCTCATATCCGGGCAGGATGACCCTGTAGGCGCCTATGGGAAAGGAATCCGTGAGATCGATAAAAAGCTCAGGAAAACCGGACGCCCGGTAGAGACACACCTATATCAGGGGATGCGTCATAATCTTCAGGATGAACCTCTCAAAGATAAAGTATTTGATGATATCCTGACCTGGATGAAATCTTTCCTGAATGAATAGAATAAAAAAATTTGAAACTCTTCTTTTACGGAATCGAAATATTTGATATACTCTTTACAAAGACAGTTTTTTAACGGACGGAGGAAAGAAGTATGAGATGCCCATTTTGCGGAATGGATAATACGAGAGTAATCGATTCAAGACCGGCAGATGATAATTATTCGATTCGGAGAAGAAGACAGTGTGATGTCTGTGGGAAGCGTTTTACCACTTATGAAAAAGCGGAGATCACACCGCTGACAGTCATTAAAAAGGACCAGTCCAGGGAAAGCTATGATCGTAATAAGATAATGGCAGGGGTCCTGAGGGCATGTCACAAACGTCCGATTCCGGTGGAGAGGATGGAGGAAACTGTGAACGCCATTGAAAACGATATCTTCCGTCTTGAGAGCAAAGAAATCGATTGCCAGCAGATCGGGGAGATTGTTATGGAACACCTCAAAGATCTCGACCAGGTTGCCTATGTTCGTTTTGCTTCCGTCTATCGGCAGTTCAAAGATGTGAATACATTTATGAGTGAATTGAAGAAGATGCTGGACGGTTCTGATGAGAATCTCAGATAAAATGAAGTAAATATATATGATATTTATATAAAGAACAGCCTTTTTTATTGAATTATGATAATATGATCCAAGCTAAAGCAGAACTAATACTTTAGCTTGGATTTTTTTGTACACAAATAATAACCATATAATTGATTTTATCATATTGATATATAGAAAATATATGCTATAATGGAAATATATGGAAATTTAAAAAGGAGATATCAATATGGTTACGGAGACTTACAGTGGTATGGTGCAGGGAATCGACGGTATCATCGTCACGATTCAGGCAGACATCAGTGACGGACTTCCTGTATTTAATATGGTAGGTTTACTTTCATCCGAGGTGAAAGAATCAAAAGAGAGGGTAAGAACCGCATTTAAGAATATCGGCCTGCGGCTCCCACCTAAGAGAATAGCGGTAAATCTTGCTCCTGCTGACGTTAAGAAGAGGGGGACCGGCTTTGATCTGGGTATTGCTGTCGCCCTGCTGATTGCCATGGGATTAATCTCTCAGGACGAGATAGATCAGTATTTTTTCCTTGGAGAATTGTCTCTTGACGGTAGTATAAGTAAGGTGCAGGGCTGCTTGCCTGTTCTTCACGAGGCAAGAAAGCAGGGATTTGAAAAATGTGTGATTCCTGTGGAGAATGTAAATGAGGCATCCCTGATTTCCGGAATTGAAATATTCAGTTTCAGAGACCTACACGAGCTGTATCATTTTCTGTCAGGCGATATGACATATGCAGGTCAAAAGGAATCCTGCATTCCGGAGGGATGGGAGGACCTGGCAGGGAGAATTGATGCTTTGAGATATCGGGTGGATTTTTCTCAGATCCGTGGGCAGGAACTTGCCAAGAGAGCCTTGATGATCGGTGCGGCCGGTTTTCATAATGTCTTTCTGGATGGGCCACCGGGTGTGGGGAAATCAATGCTTGCTGAAGCAACTGCTGGTATCATACCGGAGATGACAAAAGAAGAAGTCATAGAAGTTACGATGATCTACAGTGTAAAGGGACTGTTGGGGAGAGGCCAGCAATGGATCAGCCAGAGACCTTTTCGTAATCCGGGTCATTCCATAACGCAGATCGGACTGTTTGGCGGTGGAATCGATCCTAAGCCGGGAGAAATCTCCCTTGCCCATAAAGGGGTATTGTTCCTGGATGAATTCACAGAATATCGGAGAAAAGAGATCCTGGAGATGCTGAGAATACCTCTGGAGGATCATAAGATTATGATCGTACGTAATGAGAGAACCATAAGTTACCCTGCAGATTTTCTTCTGATCGCTGCGTCCAATCCATGTCCCTGCGGTTATTATCCCGACCGTAGGCGCTGCCGTTGTACCATGCATCAGATTGCTAATTATCAGAGCCGGTTAAGTGGCCCGGTATTAGACCGGATGGATCTTTTTGTCAGGTGTGAAGAGGTTGACTATAAAACCATGACAGGGGACAGCCCGGAGTGTAACAGCGCTTCTTTACGGGAAAAGGTTATGGAAGCATGGGAAAGGCAGAAATTCAGGTCTGCCGGTCAGAAGGAGTATTTTAATGGAAGAATGACTCACTCGGAGATCGCCCGATTCTGTAAACTGTCCAACGCAGATAATAAATTGCTGGAAGAAGCTTATAATACATATCGTTTATCCGGAAGAAGTCTGAACAGAATACTTAAAGTAGCCAGAACGATTGCTGATCTGGATGGCTCTGAAGACATCAGAACGGAACACCTGGAAGAGGCAATCCTATACAGACGTTCCGGCTTTCATACAGGAGATTGGCTATGACAGAATATGATAAGGAATATTATTGGTACTGGTTTGTGAATATTAAAGGGATCGGAAACCTGATGAGAGTCAGACTGGTAGAACGGTTCGGACACCCCCGGTATCTCTATGATTGTAATCTGGAGCATCATAAAGATCTGTTGACGGAGACCCAGATAGAATCCATCAGAAAAAGCAGAGAATACTCCAGGATTGAAGCCGGGCTGAGAAGGCTTGGTGAGGAGAATGCCCGCTTTGTACATTGGGAATCTCCTGATTATCCTTCCAGATTTCGTAACCTTTATGACCCTCCATTTGGATTCTATCTGAAGGGGAAACTGCCCGATCCGAATCGCCCTGCAGTGGCAGTGGTTGGTTCCAGGCGAGCTTCCCAATACGGTAGAAAGGTATCCGCCATGTTTGCTGCCGAACTGGCATCAAAGGGAATTACCGTAGTCAGTGGAATGGCAGCAGGCGTTGACAGCGAAGCCCACAGAGCCGCACTGGAAGCTTCGGGAATGACGTTAGGTATCCTTGGTGGGGGAATCGACAGCATGTATCCTAAGGAGAACTGGGATCTCTATCTCGATATGTACGATTCGGGAGGCATCCTGTCCGAATACAATATAGGTGTCTCCAACAAAGCGGGATTATTTCCCGTGAGAAATCGCCTGATCAGTGGAATCTCTGATTTCATCCTGGTAGTGGAGGCAGGGGAAAAAAGCGGATCTCTCATCACGGCAGATCAGGGAATGGAACAGGGAAAAGATGTCTATGTAATACCCGGACGGATTACCGACATGATGAGCAGAGGGTGCAACCATCTTATCGCACAGGGAGCTTCCGTGGCAGAATCCCCCCAATCTTTGCTGGATGATTTGAGGACCTTCTGTGACAGTCCTAAGGGGAGTCATCTGTCCATGATTCCTGATGAGGGATCCGGGGACAAATATGCGGACAAAGCCTTTACCAGACAACCATGTACTGCAGAAGAGCGTAGGATTCTGGAGGTTCTTGACGAGATTGATGCAATAAGTTTTGATACTATCCTGACTCTGACAGGTTTGTCTCAAACTGTTTTGCAACATATGCTGTTCAGCCTTGAGATGAGATCCTGTATTGTTCAACCGCAACAAAATATGTATCTGAAAACAATATAAAGGGAAAGAATCAAAAATATTCAAAAAATATACTTGCGCCGGGAAACAAAGTAGTGTATGATTGAAAAAGTTTTGTGTACTATTTGTGATTTTATTATTTTTGAACTATTGGAGGAGTGTATTTGCGATGCCTAATAATCTGGTTATTGTAGAATCACCGGCTAAAGCCAAGACAATTCAGAAATTTTTAGGGAAATCATATAAAGTGGTTGCATCGAACGGGCATGTCCGTGATCTGCCCAAGAGCACACTTGGAGTTTCGCCGGAGAATGATTTTGAACCGAAATATATAACGATCCGTGGGAAGGGGGATATCCTGGCTCAGCTTCGCAAAGAAGTGAAGAAGGCAGATAAGGTCTATCTGGCAACTGACCCGGACCGCGAAGGGGAGGCAATCTCCTGGCATCTGTATCATGCTCTGAATCTGAATAATAAGACATGCCGCAGGATTACCTTTAATGAGATAACTAAAGCAGCTGTTAAAAAGTCCATCAAGAATTGCCGGGACATCGATATGGACCTGGTGGATGCACAGCAGGCAAGGCGTATCCTGGACCGGATCGTAGGCTATAAGATCAGCCCGATACTCTGGTCTAAGATAAAAAGAGGGCTTAGCGCCGGACGTGTTCAGTCTGTTGCGCTTCGGATCATCTATGACAGGGAACAGGAGATTAATGCTTTTATCCCGACGGAGTACTGGACCCTGAACGCGGATATTTCTGTAGATCAGAGCACGAAAACCATTGAGGCCCGTTTCCTTGGTGACAAGAATGGGAAAATCGAGATTAAAAATAAAGAAGAGATGGATCTTCTTCTCAAGGAATTAAAAGGTCTTCCTTATCAGGTTCTGTCCCTGAAACAGGGAGAGAGAAAGAAAAAACCGCCTCTTCCTCTCACTACAAGTACTTTACAGCAGGAAGCATCCCACAGATTTAATTTCTCTACACAGAAGACCATGCGGCTGGCTCAGGAATTATATGAGGGTGTCACAGTAAAGGGACGCGGGAACATCGGTCTTATTACTTACCTTCGTACAGACTCTACCCGAATCTCGGAAGAAGCAGATCAGAGCTGCAGAGATTACATCCGTGAAGAATATGGAGAGTCTTTCCTCGGGCAGAATGCTCCGGCCAAAGCTGCCACCGGAAGGATCCAGGATGCTCATGAGGCCATCCGGCCTACGGACGTAACCCTGTCACCGGCAGTTCTAAAGGAACAGTTATCCAGAGACTTATTCCGCCTGTATCAGTTAATCTGGAACAGATTTATGGCAAGCCGTATGTCGGAAGCTCTGTATGAGACATTGAGCATAAAAATCGGAGCAGGAGATTACCGCTTCAGCATCTCTGCTTCCCAATTGAAATTCGACGGATTCCAGACGGTCTACAGCTATGATGCGGACCGGTCGAGGAGTAATGCCATCCTGAAAAAAATAACGAAGGATTCCGTCCTGGATCTGGTTGAACTTAAACCCGAACAGCACTTCACACAACCCCCCGCCCATTATACGGAGGCATCGCTGGTAAGGACTCTGGAGGAACTTGGCATCGGAAGACCGAGTACCTATGCGCCGACCATCACGGTTCTTCTGGCAAGGAGATACATCGTCAAGGAGAATAAAAATCTGTATATGACGGAGCTGGGTGAAGCAGTCAATGAGATGATGATGGAAGCATTTCCATCCATCGTTAATGTGAATTTTACAGCCAGTATGGAATCTCTTCTCGACGGGGTAGAAGAAGGAAAGGTCAGATGGAAGACAATTCTGGAGAACTTCTATCCGGATTTTATGGAGGCTGTTGAAAACGCAGAGAAAGAACTGGCCAAGGTAAAGATCCAGGATGAAGTCAGCGACGAGATCTGTGAGGAATGCGGAAGAAATATGGTCATCAAATATGGCCCTCATGGTAAGTTTTTCGCATGCCCCGGTTTTCCGGAATGCCGTAATACGAAACCTTACTTTGAAAAAACAGGTATCAAGTGTCCAAAGTGTGGTAAGGATATCGTTTTGAAGAAGACAAAAAAAGGAAGGAAGTATTATGGCTGCGTGGATAATCCGAATTGTGATTTCATGAGCTGGCAGAAGATTTCTCCCATTCCCTGTAAAGAGTGTGGCGGTTACATGGTAGAACGAGGTAAGAAGCTCGTCTGTGCCAACCCCGAATGCGGTTATATCCAGGATCAGGAGACTGTGGAAGAGTAGATTACAGATAATATATAGTAACAATAGATCAGCACCGGTTATCTCAGTCATATCCGGTGCTTTTGATTTGTAAATTTTTCAAATTATATATTTACTTAAAAATCTTAGGAATATTTCCAAAGATCAGTTATAAAGTATATTGTTTTAGATATATTTGTTATATTTTGCAACAAATTAAATAATTTTTACTTAATTTTCACAAATGTTCTAATTGTT
>CAMNGO010000066.1 GCA_946538445.1 uncultured Lachnospiraceae bacterium | reverse complement strand
AGCGGAAGTATCCGCAGGGGAGATCCTGGAGGAGCTGATCCGTTCCATCGTGACGGAAGGAACTCATAAGCCGGTGGTGTTTATCGATAATATCGAAAATATTCTGTCCGCAGAAGATTCCGAGGATATGAAACCTCTTATGGACGGAATCGGAAAGCTTTCCAAAGAGCTGAGTATACCGATCATCATGTCCTATGGTTATGAACAGGCAGAAAATGAACAGGAACTCTCCTCTGAAGAGAAAGAATTCCACACCTCACTGGGAAATATGTGTGATGTATATCTGGAGATAGAATTCGCGGATATGATTACGGAAGAGTCAGGGGAACTGACTGACCAGGATATCAGAGAGATGGTGGAAGACGGAGATAATCTTCTGTTCAATGTGATGGTCTACAGGAATCGCAGACCAATGAAGGCTTCCTGCCAGATACAGGGAACTCCGAAATACAATTATTTTGAGGAATAATATAAAAATGAGCGGCCACTATCGTGTGACCGCTCATCTTTCTAATGATTCTTAATCTGCATAGAGGCCGATGTCATCTGTCACGGCTTCTATTTTTTTGCTGATTTTACTCATTTCTTCGGTTGGTTCATAATCCTGGGTACCGAAGAGATATTTGTGGGCCTTTCTTACATTTTTCCGGGCTGTCAGAGGAAATCCATAGTAGATGCCCCCATATCTTTCGTCTTCCGAGTCAAAGGGGTAGGCTTTGGAATCTTCTATGCCGTAGAAGGGTAACGCCATACACATCCTGGTCATCTCCGAGCCGGAGAGGCTGGTTACGCACTGTGGCAATACCGCATTGATCAGTTTGTTCAGTTTCCAGGGCTTCTTCTTTGCGGCACTGACCAGTCCTTCGACCACAAGTCTCTGATGGCTGGCCCTCGCGTGGTCCCCACCTTCCATATATCGGATTCTGGAGTAAGCCACAGCCTGATTCCCGTCAAATACCGCAGTAAAGGGATATTTATCCGGAGATTTGAAAGTGGGGGAGTCCCCTCCGTTAATATGGTTCATGTTACGGATGTAATCGTTAAGATTCTTCCGCTCTTTTTCGGATTGGACAGTAAGAGGGATACCGCCCAGGATGTTCACCGCATCTGCCAGAGCTCTGAAGTTCACTGTGGCGAAATCTGTGATATTGAGGTCGAGATTACGGTTGATGGTACTGATTGCCAGCTCAGGGCCTCCGTAAGAGTAAGCGGCATTGATCTTGTCATACTTGCCGTCTATGCTGACATAGGTATCTCTGTAGATTGACATGAGCTTCACTTTTTTACTGCGTTTGTTGATGCTGGCTACGATGATGCAATCAGTTCTGGAACCTTTATCCCTTATTACATTATCCTGACTGTCTACTCCGAACAAGGCGATGTTCTGATATTTTCTCATATTTTTGTCCGAGGCTCTGACATCATCATTGATGATAATCTTGTCTTCGCTGAGATGATATCGTTCTACCTTCTTCAGGGATGCCCGCAGGAAAAACCACATTCCTCCCAGAAGCAGCAGGATCAGGACGAAAAGGGGAACAAGACGGGGGAGACAGCCCCTTCTTTTCTTCTTTATCTCCCCGGACCCTTCTGACATAGAATCGGTCTGCTTCCAGGAAGCAGACCGGGCATTTTGATAAACATATTTACTTGATTCTTTTTTTGGTGCAGGTGTATGGGATCTGGCCTGTTCTGAATTGATCCGATCTTCCATTTTACCATCTCCATTTCTGTGATTAGTATGCATTTTTATTTACGAATCCCTTGAAAACGGTGAGGAACAGGATCTTGATATCAAAACCCAGAGTCCAGTTTTCAATATAGAAAATATCGTGTTCGATCCTTCCAAGGATGGAGGTGTCCCCACGGAATCCGCAAACCTGTGCCCATCCCGTCATACCGGGACGAACCTGGTGCTTGATCATATAACGAGGAATCTCCTCCTTGAACTTCTCCACGAACTGAGGACGTTCCGGACGTGGTCCGATCAGACTCATATCCCCGATCAGAACATTGAAGAGCTGAGGAAGTTCGTCGATGCTCGTCTTACGGATTACTTTTCCCACAGGTGTGACACGTGGGTCATCCTGCGTTGTCCATCCCTGCTTTTCTTTCTCCGCACTCTGAACCCCCATAGATCGGAACTTGTACATCTTAAAAGGCTTGTTGTGAAGTCCGATTCTCTCCTGGCAGAAAAGAATAGGCCCGGGAGAACTTCTCTTAACCAGGATGGCAGTGACAATCATAACCGGAGAGAAGATAACGATACAGATCAGAGATCCGAAGAAATCGATCAGACGCTTAATGATCCGGTTAAAGGTGTTTGTCAGGGGAACGTTACGTATATTGATTACCGGAAGACCATTCAGATCCTCGGTCACCGGATGTGTCGGGATAAACTTATAATAATCCGGAATCAGCTTGGTGTGAACCCCGCTCTTTTCACAGATATTAACAATGGCTTCCAGCTTGTGATACTCTCTTAGGCTGAGGGCAATAGCCACCTCATCCAGGGAGTTTTCCACGAGGAATCCCTGAAGCTGATGAATCTTGCCGATACAGGGGATATCCTTATATTCAAACCCTTCCGGTACGTTATCAGCGAAGATACCATGAATATAGTAGCCCCACTGGGGATTGCCCTTGATTCGGTCGATGTAGGCTCTGGAGGCCGCACTTTCTCCAACCACTATGATATGCTTTAAGTTCCGTCCCTGGGCTCTCTCCGTCTGAAGGAAGAGCCGTATAATAATTCGCACCAGCATGGACATTACCATGGAGACGACATAGAAAATAAGCAGAAGGCTTCTCGGAACATGCTCTATCCGCATGAAGAAGATGTAGATGAATACGAAAACCATTCCACATGAATTCGCTTTAAATAAAGAACTGATTTCATTCCAGGGCTGCTGAAAACGTTTCGGTTTGTAAAGCCCGAAACGGGCATAAATGATCAGATAGACAGGGATGATCACCAATAGCATGCTTTGATACTGCGACAGAAGCCGGTAGTACCGGGTCGGAGGCATGAAAGGCTTTAAGAAATCTATCTTGAAACGTATTACATAACTGAGACAAAAAGAACAATAGATTACGATGGCATCAAGTACGACATGTAACCGGTTGAAATATTTTTGATTTTGTTTTATCATAACTAAGGTCTCCTGCAGTGTTGTTTGTTATGATATCTAATCGATACTTCCTTATAGATTATACATTCCTAAAAGGTATTCTACAATATTTTTTTATTATTAACACAAATGAAACACAAATGCTACACATTTTTTTCACAAAATGCTGATAGTATTATTTTCAGTTAAAGATGATGGCCGGAAGGAAGACTTCCGGAATGCTATATATAATAGAAAGGATGAGTACATATGAGTGATTATTTCAACGAATATAACGAGAATCCGGAAGGAACCAGGGAGGAATCCGGATACAGTTCAATGGGGACCGGGGCTTATGACCCGACATTTTCCACTCCGGGAAGCCCGAGGAAGAGGAAGAAAAACAGCGGATTAAAAAAAGTGGCCAAGCTCGTGGCTTCTGCCATGCTGTTCGGTTTGGTGGCAGGAGGTACTATGGTGGGCGTCAACGCGGCCAAGGATTATTTCTTCCCCTCCAACATCGCCAAGATTGAGACCACGGATTCCACTACCCAGGAAGAAAAGAAGGACACGGAGAGTTCCCAGGACTCTACACAGGATACGGCGGCTTCCACAGCAACTGCCACAAGTTCCATGACCACTTCGGATGTATCATCCGTGGTCCAGAATGTGATGCCTTCCGTAGTATCCATCACCTGTACTGTACAGAAAACGGATTATTTCTATGGGACTTCCGAAGCCCAGGGAGCAGGATCCGGATTCATCATCTCCAAGGATAATAACAATCTGTACATTGCAACCAACAACCATGTGGTTTCCGGTGCTACCTCTTTGACCGTGGGTTTTGCTGATGGGCAAACAGCACCTGCACAGATCGTGGGTACTGATTCCGACGCGGACCTGGCAGTGATCTCTGTAAAGAGCGAAGATATCTCCAAAGAAACAGCTTCCGCTATCAAGGTGGCAGTCCTTGGTAATTCAAATGATCTGAAAGTCGGACAACCGGTGATCGCCATCGGTAATGCACTTGGCTATGGACAGTCTGTCACCACGGGTGTTCTGAGCGCCAAAGACCGTGAGGTCTCCTTCACGGACGGAACCATGGTTTTGTTACAGACTGATGCAGCAATCAACCCCGGTAACAGTGGCGGAGTCCTCATCAATCTGAATGGACAGGTCATCGGAATCAACAATGCAAAACTGGCTGATACTTCCGTGGAAGGTATGGGCTATGCCATTCCGATCACCACTGCTAAAGAGATTCTTACCGACCTCATGAACTCCACCACCATCGATGAGAAGAATGCCTCCTTCCTGGGAGTAGTCGGAAAGACCATCGACAGTACCTACTCCAATACACTTGGCATGCCGGTTGGTATCTACGTGACTCAGGTCGTTGAAGGATCTCCCGCAGAGAAAGCGGGAATCAGTGCCGGCGATATCATTACTGAATTTAACGGCAGCTCCGTATCCACCATGGAGGGACTTAAGAGCAAACTTGCAAGAAAAGCTGCAGGTACAAAAGTTAAACTGACTGTCAAACGTTCCAACCAGAACGGTGAATATCAGGAGCAGGAGATTGAAGTAACTCTCGGCAAGAAGAGCGATTTCGCAAATGCATCTTCCAGTCAGGACAAAGGAAATCAGAATGGTCAGGTTAATCCTAATAATGGAAACAATAACGGAGGAGAAAATAACGAAGGCGGATATTACACAAATCCTTTTGATTACTTCTTCGGAAATGGAAACTGGTAATTGATCAGAATCTCAGCCAAGGCGAAAGTTTTGGTTGAGATTCTTTGTTTTATTTACTATAATATTCTTGCAAATGTTTCGAGAGATGTGAGGATACGGATATGAATCAGGTACTGTTGATCGTGAACCCAAAATCCGGACGTGGTATGGTAGGAAAATACCTTCTGGATATCATCGATACCTTTTCGAAGAAGGGTATTTTTCTGACAACCTATGTAACACAGTCCAAATCAGATGCCTATAGAACAGCCAAGTATCAGGCCGGCAATTATGATGTGATCATGTGTACAGGGGGAGACGGAACCCTGGATGAGGTAGTGGCGGGTGTATCAAAATCCGGATATAGGACGAGAATCGGTTATATTCCATCCGGAAGTACCAATGATTTCGCCCATAGCCTTCAGTTGCCTTCCGACATGAAAAGATCTGCGGAGATCATCGCGGATGAAAATGTCTTTACAGTGGATATCGGTACCTTCAATAACTGGTATTTTGTCTATGTGGCGGCCTTTGGCGTATTTGCCGATGTCTCTTACAAGACGAACCAGGATATGAAAAATATGCTGGGTCATATGGCATATATTCTGGAAGGTGCGAAAAGCCTGTTTGATATCAAGCCTTATCATATGCTGGTTACGATCGATGAAGACACTGTGATCGAAGGAGACTTTATCTTCGGCATGGTCACAAATTCCGAATCCGTGGGCGGGGTAAACAACATCGCAGGAAATGATGTGGAACTGGATGACGGTTATTTTGAGGTCGTCCTGGTCCGCAATCCGGTTACACCTTTCGACTGGCAGCCCATCATTTCAGGTCTGATGAGCAGAGAAGGGGACGGTGAGTTCATCTATTATCTGAAGGCCAAGGAGGTCCATATCAGCAGCTCCGAGCCGGTCGCCTGGACGGTGGACGGTGAGGAAGGCGGAAGCCATCAGGAGGTGGATATCGTCGTCCATAAACAGATGCAGGATATTTTTGTGGAGAAGAAATATCTGGAAATGATAGAAAAAAATAAAGAGTAAATAAATAAAGGATGTTACTCCGCTTTCCCTAAGTGTCAGCGGAGTAACATCCTTTTACTGTTTTATTTTGTGAGAAGATTAAGTATCTTGTTGGACCTGGCGACAAATGCGGTCATTTCTTCCGGCTTTAAGGGGTGATTGGAGATTTTTGCCAGGTCGTAAATCTGCTGGCAGATCATCTCTGTGTTCTCATTTTCCGGATTGTCCATGACGTACTGTACCAGGTTGTTGTTGACATTCAGGATAAGTGTCTCGCCCTGGGCTCCCATACCGGTAAGACTTCTGTCCATTCCGTACATTTCCATCATCTCAGCCATACGTCTGGTCTGCTCCTGTACCGTAATCATGGAAGTGATTTCCGGATTCTTCAGTTTCTCAGCTTTGACGATGATGTGCTCCTCACCGGTTGCTTTGCGGAAGATCTCAGCAAGTTTGTCTGTAATGCTCTTGGAATCTTCTTCGGAGAGTTCTTCCTTCAGGGTTTCGGTCAGATCAGAATCGATGCGCAGGAACTGTACATCTTTGTTTCTCTGCTCAAGGTAAGTGATGAAGGTATTGTCGATCAGTTCTGTAAGATAAACAGCATCGATGCCCTGTTCCTTGAACATGTTCATATACTGGGACTGAACCAGCTCGTCGGAGATATAGAATACCTTGTTCTCATTGGTTTCCTTGGCAGCTTCCAGATATTCCGGAAGCGTGATGTATTTTCCTTCCATGTTCTTGAAGATGATGTAATCCTTCATCCTGTCACTGAATTTGTCATCACGGATACATCCGAATTTGATGAAGGGTGAGATATCATCCCAATACTTCTCATAAGACTCCCGGTCTGTCTTGCACATACCGGAAAGTTTTTCCGCCACTTTTTTGGTGATATAGTCCGCGATTTTTTTCACGAAACCATCATTCTGCAGAGCGCTTCTGGACACATTGAGGGGCAGGTCCGGGCAATCGATACAGCCCTTTAACAAAAGAAGGTATTCAGGGATAACTTCTTTGATGTTATCTGCGATGAAGACCTGGTTGTTGTATAATTTGATGGTTCCCTCGATGGTGTCATACTGAGTATTGATCTTCGGGAAATACAGGATTCCTTTCAGATTAAAGGGGTAATCCATATTCAGATGGATCCAGAACAAGGGCTCTTTAAAGTCGTGGAATACATTCCGGTAGAATTCTTTGTATTCTTCTTCCGTGCAGTCATTGGGGTGTTTTGCCCACAGAGGAGTCGTCTGGTTGATTGGTTCCGGACCATCTTCTTCCTCATCCTCATCTTCCAGGGTGACATCCCCGTTTTCATCCTTCTCCTCTTCGGAAGGTTCCATGTCAATGACGTCTTCTTTTTCTTCGGGTTCCGGCTGTTCGGCATCTTCATTCTCAAAATAGATGGGTACCGGCATAAAGGAACAGTATTTCTCCAGAACCTCTCTGCAACGGTATTCATTGGAGAACTCAAAACTGTCATCGTTGAGATACAGCGTGATGGTTGTGCCTCTCTCCGCTTTATCCCCTTCACTCATATCGAACTCAGTTCCTCCGTCACATTCCCAGTGAACCGGAACAGCACCATCTTTATAAGACAGGGAATCGATGGTAACACGATCTGCAACCATATAGGCAGAGTAGAAACCAAGACCGAAATGACCGATGATCTGATCCTCGTTTGTCTTGTCTTTATACTGGGCCATAAATGCTTCTGCACCGGAGAAGGCGATCTGATTGATATATTCATCCACTTCGTCTTCCGTCATTCCGATACCGTTATCAATAAACTGAATGGTCTTATCTTCGGGACTTACGATAACCTTCACCATATATTCTTCGTCATCCGGTTTCTCAAATTCCCCGATCATCTCCAGTTTTTTTAATTTGGTAACAGCATCACAACCGTTACTTACCAACTCTCTCACGAAGATATCGTGATCGGAATAAAGCCATTTTTTAATAATAGGAAAAATATTTTCACTGTTGATCGATAGATTTCCTCTTTTTGCCATATAGATTACTTCCTTTCTTATTTCATTGCCTTTGTACCAATACTAACCCCGGCAGAATAGAATGTCAAGAGAAAATTAGCACTCGATATATATGAGTGCTAACAAATAATGCGGTTGTTTTTACCACGGGGTTTGACAAATAAATAAAAAAAGAATACAATCTACTATTAAAAGGAAAAATACAGTTAAGTTCAGTATATAGAGAAAGGACTGAGAACTATGACAAAGATTGATATCATATCCGGTTTCCTTGGAGCCGGTAAGACAACATTGATTAAAAAACTGATTGAAGAAGCCTTTATGGATGAACAGGTGGTTCTGATTGAGAATGAGTTTGGTGAGATCGGCATCGACAGTGGATTCCTGAAGGAATCCGGTATCCAGATCAACGAGATGAATTCCGGTTGTATCTGCTGCTCCCTGGTGGGTGATTTCAAGACAGCCTTAGGTGAAGTTCTGGACCAGTTTCATCCGGACCGCATTGTCATTGAACCTTCCGGTGTAGGGAAACTTTCCGATGTCATGAGTGCAGTTGGAAATGTGGTTTCTGACGATGTGGTACTTAATTCTCATATCGCAGTATCCGATGCCAAGCGTGCCAAAACCTACATTAAGAACTTTGGTGAGTTCTATAAGAATCAGATTGAATATGCCAGTGCCATTATCTTATCCAGGACCCAGGATATGAAGGAAGACAAGCTGGAGAAAACCATAGAATTACTTCGCGATCTGAACGACAGATCTCCGATCGTCACAACTCCCTGGGATCAGCTCACTGGAAAACAGTTGCTGGAGGTTATCGAAGGAAAGAACTCCTTTGAAGAAGAAATGATTGCCGCAGCCCAGGCTGCAGCCGAAGCCCATGCGAAAGAACATGAGGAAGAACATCATCACCATCATGATCATGAAGAAGAGCATGAGCATCATCACCACCATCATGACCATGAGGAAGAGCATGAGCATCATCACCACCATCATGACCATGAGGAAGAGCACGACCACCATCACCATCATCATCACCACCATCATGCGGAAGATATCTTCAGTGAGTGGGGTAAAGAGTCACCCAAGAAATTCACAAAAGAGAAGATCGAGGATATCCTTGCTCAACTGTCAAAAGAAGATTCCACTGAATACGGTACCATCCTGCGGGCAAAGGGAATCATCCCTTCCGACGATGGCAGATGGTTCCATTTTGACCTGGTTCCGGGAGAGACGGAAGTGCGTTATGGCAGCCCGGATTATACAGGAAGGATCTGCGTTATCGGTGCTGATCTGAAGGAAGATAAATTAGCAGAATTATTTGATTTATAAAGAAAGTTAGTTGGAGGAGATATGGCGAATAATCAGAAGAATGAGATTCCCGTTTATCTGTTTATGGGCTTCTTAGACAGTGGGAAAACCTCATTTATTCAGGACACTCTGGAAGAGGACTATTTTAATAATGGAGATAAAACTCTTCTGATTGCCTGTGAAGAGGGGGAGGAAGAGTACGAGGACCAGATACTCGCTGATTCCAACACAGCGATCGTTTATGTT
>CAMNGO010000065.1 GCA_946538445.1 uncultured Lachnospiraceae bacterium | reverse complement strand
GATATAGGTGACCAGTGTGGTGTAGGCAGCGGCGATGTATCCGTATCTCTTGATAAAGATATAGTTGAGACCGATGTTGATCAGAGCCGCCGCTGTGGTGGCAAAGGCAATGTTGCCTGTCTTCTCATGGTAGTACTCCGCCACCGCCGGAATATTGTAAGCGAAGGCAAAAAAACCAGCCGTGACGATGGGAATCACGCAGTAGACGGATTCCCGGTACTTGCTTCCTCCCAGGATCCAGATCAGCTCGGGGCTCATCTGGGTGAGGAAGAAACAGATGGTCATCAGGAAGAGCAGGTAATAGCCTGACATCTTCTTGATGCTGCCGTAGTCATCCCGGCTTCTTCTCTCATAGAACCATGGGGACCAGACATTATCCACTGAGGTGGCAGTGACGGTCATGATCAGGTAGACATTATAAGAGAAGGTATAGATACCGGCGGACATCCGATCCACCATACGGAGGATCATGATCCGGTCGAACTGGTTGAGTACGATCTGACTAAGGCCATGGGGAATCACCGGAAGGCTGTACCTAAGGCCCCAGCCAAGTTGTGTCTTCATATCCCTCGGCCTTGCCTTCCTCAGATAAGTCAGCATCAGGATGCAGGCGATGAGGGTGTAGGGTATGGTACATCCCAGGATACGGCCGAAACACCGGTTGTCCCTCCATACATACAGGATCAGAACCAGGGAGAGCAGAATGCTTCCGATGGCATTGACGAAGGATACCAGGAGAAACTTGCCGTATTCATAGCGGATGCTGATATCGGTATTAAAACAGTTGATGACAGCGGAAGAGAAGCTGTAGAGAACCAGGAAGGGCAGGTAGAGCCCTGCGATTCCCAGGAGATTGCTGAGTCCCTGGTTAAAAGCCAGGGAGATGATAAGCCAGCCCACCGTGCTGCCTAAGATCAGCAGCATGGAGGAGGAGACATAACTCTGATAGCCGCTGGCATCCTCCCCGTTGCTATAGCGATAGTAGGCATTCTTATAGCTGGAGTGGATGGCGAACCCGATCACCACGAAGAGCATCCCCTCGTAGGATAAGAAGGTCCCGTATTCTCCGTATTCCGCTGTGGTTAGTAATCGGGCGAAGATCGGCATGGTCAGGAAAGACAATCCCTTCAGGAGATAGTTTCCTATGGTATAGCCGAACCCCGCCTTGAGGTATTTATTCTTCATTTCTTGTCAATCACGCTTTCTGCTGTATGGCGCGAAGCTTGCTGTCGTCCCCCCAGATTGCCTTGGAATCATAGGGGCGGTCCGGAAACTCCCCGTATTTTAGCCGGATGGAGAACCCGTTCTCCTTGATAAAGCGTTCTACACGGTCCGCCAGTTTTTCCGGACGGCCGGAGCAGATATTGATGATCCCGCCGATCTCCTCCTGCTCTACCGTGTCCGCCACAGCCCGGCAGAAGTCCTCATAGTCCAGGAAGTCGAACTGGTTGAGTCCCATGGTGAAGGGGAAGGTGTCTTTCCCCTCCTGGGCTGCCACTACGATCTTGGAGAAGATGGAGCTTCCGTCCCGGGTGTTGCCCACGATGTAGAAGCCCCGGAGCCACTGGAGGAAACAGCCGGAGGATTTACATTTGAGGGTCAGGATCTGCCGCAGGGCATTCTTGCTGGCCCCGTAGAGACTCTGGGGATTGCAGGGGGTAGATTCGTTGATGCTTCCCTCATAGAAGCCGACCTCATGCATACTCCCCATAGCTGCCAGGTGTTTCAGTCCTCCGTCGATCATCTTACATAAGAATTCATAATGCAGGGGGAGGTCCTGGATGTGGGTGTCCGCGTTATGGACGAAGCCATTCCGCCAGGCCATGTGAAGCAGAACATCCGGCTCCCCGAAGTAGTGATAGGGATCCTCGATCCCGAAGAGGTCTGCACAGAGGATCTGAGCCCTTGGGTCTATCAGATTATCTTTTATATCGGTTGCCACAACCTGGATACCGTCATCCAGGAGTTTCTTCACCACTCCCTTTCCCAGGTATCCATTTGCGCCGGTTACCAGCACTTTCATATCGTATTCCTTCTTTCTATCCTTCCAGAGCCAACCGGCCCTCTGTGGAAGCCAGCCTCTCATCCACCGATGACAGACCGGCACACACTGCGTAAAACAACAGCCCGATGGCATTGTTCATAAACGGGTTGGTAAATGATACCAGACAAAACATGATCAGCCCCAGGGCAAAGGCATAATAGATATGGTTTTTCGATATCTTATAATTCTTCAGCAGATCATACAGGGTCACGCCCATGTGGGCCAGAAAGAGAATCAGCCCCACCAGTCCTGTGTCCAGGAAGAGCTGCCCCCACATGACTTCAAAAGAATAGGCAACCTTGGACACATAACCGTAATCTGTGAAGATATTGTAACCGAATCCATTTCCAAAGATAGGATGGACCAGCCCATGGGACAGGATACTGCGTACCTGGATCCCTTTATAACTAAAATTGTAGTCCCCGGAGAAACGCTCGATAAACACATCGATGATGCCTGCCTGGTAGGCCACCACCAGACCAATCAGCCCCAGGCCCAGGATAATGCTCAGAAAGGTGACAAACCGTTTCTTTCCGATGATGTGAAACAGTTCCACCAGCAGCAGGATGGCCGTGAAGGCATAAAAAGAGGTGGTAAAGGTCATGAGGATCGCCACCGTATACAGTCCGGATAAAACCAGTCTGCTGAACTTATGGTCCTGGGCGAATTCCATCACGCACAGGAACAAGGCGCAGCAGATGAAGATGGACCCTTTGAGAAAGACTCTGGGGACCGGTCCCACAAAGGCAAGAGCCCCGTATTGAAAGCGGTTAAAAAGCCCTTGGATCAGGGGGTAAGAGGCCACGCCGAAAACCAGACAGTAGCCCCAGATCAGGATGGTGACGATGCTTAAGATGGCCGTACAGACGTAAAACACTCTTCTGGTTGTATAGATCAGGTCCCGGTTTTCCCGAAAGAGATAGAGAAAGACCGGGCAGACGATGATCACGATGTAACCTGCGAAGGGGTCCGCAGCGTCCCTGACATCGTTGGTCAGGATGCTGTAACACATGAGTCCGGCAAAATATACCATCATAACAAAGAGTATGAGGTTGCTCAGGTTGGCCACGACCTTCCCCCGGAGAAGGAGGACGAAATCCAGGCCCACCATCAGAGCCAGAAAGAAGATGCGCAGACTCAAGGGACCCACCGCAAAGAGATGCCCGGATCCTCCCAGGATCAGTTCCGCCAGGATCACGATGAAAAACCATCTTTCCAGGGAATCCATATGGATCTTAATTGATGTCATAATCATTCCTCATTGGCTTAGGTATATCAGTTCAAAACGATTCCGAGGATGTGATCCTTTATGTGATCCACATGCTTCAGCAGAGCTTCCAGCTCGGGAATCGTACTTTTCTCTAATGTGATGCCGATCAGGGTATAGGCCGCCTCGGCGATCTTAGCGGTGGCGGGACTCTGATTGATGCTGCAGGCATTAATCAGTATATAGTCATAGTCCTTGCATTGGTCTAAGAAGTTAACCTGGAAAGCTTTGGCATCCACGCTTTGGAATTCCTGCCTGCCCAGAGGGATAAAATCAAAGAGTCCTTCCTCTTTGGCTCCGGATCTTGTCACGGATTCCACAGATTCACTGCCTGTCAGAATCTCTGCCAGGCCCGCGGCATCTGTCATGCTCATACGTCCGGTGAGAGCCGGAGTCTTAGAGTTCAGGTCTGCCACCAGCACTTTGTTGCCGGACTGAACCAGGGACCTGCCCAGGCGGTAGGTCAATTCTGAGACATCGTTGTCCACGCCGGTGAACAGGAGACATGGGCTCTCTATGTCTTTTAGCTTCCATTCCACGACATTATCCAGGAAGCCGATCTTATCCTCGATCTGTTTTTCTCCTTTGTCCTTACGGATTCCGGAGAAATCTGCGATCACCGGGATGTCGGTGCAGGTCTCCACATCTTCCACTGTCTTCACCTTGGAGGACAGCAGGCTCTTGACGATGATTGCCACCACTGCCAGGAGGAAGCCCAGTATAGCCCCCAGGATACCTGCTTTCACGCCCAGACTGCTGTCTATAGGCCCTCTGACAGGCTGGCCGATGACCTTGATGGCATATTCTTCCGATATGCCGGAGAAAAGTTCAGGCATCTTCTGGGCGTACCAGCCGGCCAGAAGATAGGAAAGTTCCGAATCGCCCGTCTTGATCTCAACGGTGAAGATGGATCCTTTCTCCTTTTTCTCCACCTTAAGATTACTGTCGATAAAGGTATCTGCCGAGAGGTCCGTAAGACCGTTTTCACTGATCATCTCCTCCACCAGGCCCTTGCTCTTGGCTAATTCCACACAGTTGTAGACCAGGGTGTTCATGACCGTATCCCTGTCCATGTAGATAGAATTGGCCTTTCCGGTATTCTCTTCGTTATTATATATCAGAAAGCTGACGGAAGAGGTGTAGCCTTTCTGTAACAGATGGCCGGCTCCCAATCCACAGATAACGGCCATCAAGACCGTGACGGCCACGATCCACAGAAATCCCTTCTTCAGATCGCGTGCTAATACTTTCAGATTAATCTCTCGTTCTCTCACGGTGTCTCCTCCTTGCTTTATGAGATCTTCTGTTTTCTATATCATTCAGTACTACTTTTATAATACGGTCACAGTTGTCCGGCCCGTCATAGGTCTGGAACTGCTTCCTTCTCTTCCTGCGCAATGCTTTATGCAGGTCAGGGTTGCTTAAGTTCTGCCGGATCGCATCCACCAGGTCCTCCTGTGTCTCCGGGGCATCCCCGCAGACCACATCCTCTTTCTCATAATAGAGACCCCGGTCTTTATTCTTATAATAGTCAAAGTCATAGATATAATGGATGATAGGCCGGTCCAGGATCAGGAAATCGTAGAAACAACTGGAATAATCGGTGATCAGCATATCGGAAGCTGCCATCAGTTCCTGGGCGGACAGGTCATTTGCCTTGATAACCCTTGTCATGCCGCCCTCCCCGGCGACCTTACCCTTGGACTGATCGGCGATGTGGGCTTTCTCCACGATCACAGCATTCTGCTCTTCCAGATAAGCATCCAGCTCCGGACTCTTCAGTCCCAGGAAGCTGAAGGTCTCCATGCCGCTATCCCGGAAAGTGGGTAAGTAGGCGATAAGCCTGGTGTCTTCCCGGATCAGGTCCGGATTTAACTCCCTCAGGGCACTCAGGATCTTCCGGCGGGATACCGCCAGGGATTCTTCATCATGAAACTGCTGATTTCTGGGAAATCCGGCCTTGATCAGCTGCTTATCCTTCAGAAGGAAAGCGCTTTTCAGGTTGTTGGACAGTCTCTTGGAGGCCGTCACAAAGTAAGTGAAGGTCTGGGACTTGAAGATGATCCAGGCGTATAATTTAAGCCCGATCTGGAGAGGACCATAGGTGTCCATCCCGATCTTCTTCCAGGCAACCCCATGCCAGAGGTTGACGACCACACCTCCGTTGGAATAATTATAGACAGGCCCGGACAGATCAGCCAGGCCTTCATTCACAAATACAGCCCCGGCCCGGCAGAGAAGCTCCTTTGCCTGGGGGCTGTCCATTTCTACTACAGTCACCTTGGGATCCAGATCTTCGATCCCGATGCATCCCTTCTTCGCAATCCAGTACAACCGGATGTCATAATCGTTTCTGGCGATATGATTGGCCAGAGCCAGGGAACTGTCATTACATTTATTTCCAAACCACTCCCCAAAGACCCATGTGTCCCAGTCGCGGTCACGGTTCTTATAGCGGAAGGGGTATACCATTCTTCTTACCATCGTTAACATCATCGATAGGGTCGACATAATATCCTCCTGTGTCTGATCTATGAGATCATAATGTGAAGGAATCTCTTCATCAGGATCATGGATGTGGAGATTCCGGAGCATCTGTTTTTCTTGCGGAAGTACCGGAAATCTTTGGAGAAGATCCGGTACCGGTTCAGCAGGCTCTTCTTATCCGCTTTCTGGTCCCCGGAGAAGTTCTGGGTCAGGACGACCCTCTTCATCAGGCGGATCTTCAACCCATCTTTCCGGCAATGGACCATGAAGTCATGGTCGATGCAGTCCAGAAAGAGGTTCTCATCATAGCGGTAATGGTCATAGACGGTCTTCCTGACCAGCATCCCGCTGTTTATGGCGGAGAACATATGGCCTTTCAGTTCCGTCAGGGAAGCGACTCTGCTGGTATTATATCTGGTCATAAGGGCCGGAGACAGGATGCCGTTGGCCTCGGTTTTCACCATCGGAAGGTAGACATCATAGTCAGGATATTTGTTCAGATAGGCTTCCATCTGAGGAAAATATCCCTCCGGCAGCTCCGTGTCATCATCCATCCAGAGGACATAGTCCTCTTCCAGAAGGTCCAGGGCAGCGTTATAGGCTTTGGATAAGCCGGCATTATAGCCCATGGAATGATAAGGCAGACCATTCTCCTGACAGAATGCCTCGTTCCCGTAATCCTCTGTACTGTTGTCTATGACGATGGGTTTCCTGTCCTGGGCCAGCAAGGCCGTGACAGATTCCGAATCACTGCATCTGGTGTTATAGATTACCACCACCGGTTGTATCTTGCTCATAGGCTCCCCTGCTCTCATCAATCTGCTTATTTGTTTTTTCTTGTCTTGCCGGTTATCTTTCTCTTGATCAGGCATGCCAGGAGGTCTGCCCGTACCCGGAGTACGGTGGTCAGTTTCCTGCGGCTGGTTACCGTCACATTTTCCCCATGGAGGCGATGAAGGAGGAGCACATGCTTATCAAAGTAGACCTTACTGAAGCACTGTCCCACCATGCCGATCCAATGGTCATAGGCTCCCACTCCTCGTGGGATGGGAAGGATAACGTCTTTTAATTCTTTGGTAAAGGCGGTACAGCAACCACTGTACCTGGGTTTTAAGAAGTTCTTGATCAGGTTACTGTCGATGGAGTACATGGTGAAGAAATCCTCCGAGATGATCTGATCCTCCGAATCAATATGCACCAGATTATGAATCACCATACCGCAGTCGTAGCGGGCGAAATCATCCACCACTCTCTGTCTCTTATCCTCCGTCCAGAGATCATCCTGGTCACAGATAAATATATAGTCTTTCTGACATTTGTCAATAGCATTCTCAAAATTCGAAAAGAGGCCGGATCCGGGATTCGCATATACTTTAACCTGATCATACCTCTTCTCATAGTCTTTAATGATCTCATAGGAGCGGTCCGTGGACTCATCATAGGATATGATGATCTCGTCCCCCTCCTTCAGCTGAGACAGAATGGAATCCAGCTGTTTCTCGATAAATTTCTCTCCGTTATAGACTGCCATGGCAACCGATATATTTTTCATGATAACTGACCCCTGTATCTTTCCCAGCTCTTTGTTGACTGATCATACTGTTTGATTATCTTATTATTTCCCACCACTATACAGTGGTCCGGGATGGATCCGGTGATCACGGAATTGGCTCCTACGATGCAGCCGTCCCCGATGGAGGCCCCGGCCAGAATTACCACATTTTCCCCGATCCACACATTGTCCCCGATCTTCACCGGCCGGGTGACCAGGCGGCGTTTCCTGGGCGGCGAGAAGGGGCTGTCCGGTGCTTCCCCGGTGTAAGTCCCGTGATTGGTGTCGCTGATGAAACATTTGGAGGCAATCAGGACATCTTTCCCGATCTCCACCTTCTCATAAGCGACGATATGTGTCATGTCTCCCATCTCACAGTCCTTCCCGATATGGAGGGTCTTCTTCTTCCCCTCCAGGTCGAAGCGGCAGAATCTCCCGGTGGTCAGGCCATGACAGCCGGAGAGGGATTTCCTCCCCCGGATGTAGACCGGCCTGCGGACGAATCTCGCCTGGGGCATGGTACATTTGGTCATGAAATAGGAGTAGGTATTTTTTACAAATTCAGAGAATGAATACTGATTGCTCATAGATATATTCCTCTTTTCGTCATCCGGTTCTACCTTGGCAGCTCTCCGGCAGTCTCAGGAGAAGATCTCCCTGATCCAGGAGGCCAGGGAATACTTCCGGTAGATCTCCTCGGGGATATCCACGTATTCCTGACTTAAGGACAAATCCGGTATCCTGATATCCTTACGGTCGATGATGATCTGGTTCACCGGATTATAAAAATCATAATAAGAGATATCCTGGTTGGTGGTGATGATCTTTCTCTTCAGTCCGATCATCTCGATGGTCCGCATGGTAAGGCCTGTCTGCTTGGGATGGCTGATGTCCAGGATATAACTGCTGGCATCCAGGATCTTCGCCACCTTCTTCTTGGACAGGGGCTCCGTGTGGATATATTTCTTGTCAAATCTTCTGAAGTCGCTGTTAAATATACTTCTTAAGATGTAAAGAGTCTTGCCCGGTACATAGATATAGACAAAGTAGGGCAGTTTCCTTTCCTTACAGTAGTCGCAGATCTGGGAAACGATCCGGACCCGGTCGCTGTGGGCGGTGCCGATGAAGGAAAAGGCGAACCGGAAGTCCTTGACTGCCTCTTTCTTCTGGAACTCTTCTACATAGAAGAGAGGAAGGAACTGCAGCTGGTACTTGTCGCAGTCGAAGCGGTCGAAGGAATAACACTTATCAAAGAAGTGGAACATGTGCTTGATCTTCTTATTCTCGCAGGAATCCCACATATATAACAGAAAGCGGGCCTGGGGGAAACTCTCCCGCAAGACGCCCATGGATGCTTCGTTGACCGTCTCCGGATTTACGAAGAGGACATAGTCCGGCCGGAATGCTCTCTCTTTCTGGCAAACGGACTGATAATAGCGAAGAATCTTCCGGTCCATCAGGAAACGGGCTTTGCGGTAAAGGATCTTCTGGACGGAGGTTGGCGAATTGCGCTCGTCATAAAGATGAACGCTGGCGCCCATCTTCTCCATGCCTTCTTTGATACTGTTCTCATAGCCGAAGAACTTCGGCGCCATCATCAACACATGCTTTCCGTTTAAATCCATATCTCTTACCCTTTATCAGTCTTCTGTCTTGTTATCGGTTATCTCTTCCCCTTCTTCATCTACTTCGATCACTTTATCAAATCCTTCGGTGGACTCCGGCTTAAAGAGAATCTGTAAGGTCATCAGAATCAGCTTGAAGTCCAGCATGATAGAGTAATTCTCGATGTACATGAGGTCAAGTCTCAGTTTGTCATAGGGTGATGTATTGTATTTACCATAGATCTGGGCATAGCCGGTGAGGCCTCCCTTTACCTTGGTACGGTTTACGAACTCGGGGACTTCCTCCGTGTAGCTCAGATGGTGCTCCACCCTCTCCGGACGGGGTCCTACGATACTCATATCCCCCTTCAGGATGTTCAGGATCTGGGGGAGTTCATCGATCCGCAGGCCTCGGATTACATTTCCCACTTTGGTGATACGGGGGTCATGATCTACCGCCGGCATGGAGATACCTGCCTTCTCCGCATCGACAATCATGCTGCGGAACTTAAGGATGTTGAATCTCCT
>CAMNGO010000064.1 GCA_946538445.1 uncultured Lachnospiraceae bacterium | reverse complement strand
TCCGCATCCAGGTCCGGCATCCAGGTGTCGGCCTCATAAGAGTAGTCCAGTTTTGTCACATAGGCATATCTGCAATAGGGAAGCAGAAGGCTGTAGATGCTTCCGCCGCCCACCACAAAGATGCTGTCAGTGTCATATTTGCTTAATTCTTTCTTTAGCTCTTCCTCATCGTGCACCAGGATGGCCCCTTTGGCATCAAAGTCCCCCTGGCGGCTCATCACGATGTTGGTCCTTCCGGGAAGAGGACTTCCCCCCGGGAAGCTTTCCAGGGTTTTTCTTCCCATGACGATCACATTTCCCATGGTCATCTCCCGGAACATCTTCATATCAGCAGGAATCCGCACCAGCAGATCCTGGCGGTTCCCTATGGCCCAGTTTTTATCGGCCGCAACAATCAGATTCATCTTATCTCTCCTTCTTCAGGACTCCCTCAGCAGCTTATCTGATCATTTCATCATCAGATGGCGATGGGGATGTTCTTGATCTGTGGTCCTGTCACATAATCCTCGATGGTGAAATCGTCCACGGTAAATTGGTAGAAATCCTTCACTTCCGGGTTCAGGGTTACCTTAGGTGCCGGATAAGTCGGGCGGGTGATAAGTTCCTTCACCAGGGGGATATGTCTGTCATAGATATGGGCATCTGCAATGACATGAACCAGTTCCCCGGGTTCGAAGCCTGTGGCCTGGGCGATCATCATCAGGAGGGCAGAATACTGAACCACATTCCAGTTGTTTGCGGCCAGGGTATCCTGGGACCTCTGATTGAGGATGGCATTCAGCTTATTTCCCGTGACATTAAACGTCATGCTGTAGGCACAGGGATAGAGATGCATCTCGTGGAGGTCCTGGTGGACGTAGATGTTGGTCATGATCCGGCGGCTGAAGGGGTTGTTCTTCAGGTCGAAAAGAACACGGTCCACCTGGTCCATCTCTCCTTCTTTATATTTGTGCTTGATGCCAAGCTGGTATCCGTAAGCCTTGCCGATGGAACCATTCTCATCTGCCCACTGGTCCCAGATATGGCTGTTCAGGTCATGAACATTGTTGGATTTCTTCTGCCAGATCCATAAGATCTCGTCGATGGCAGAACGGATGTATGTCTTACGAAGGGTCAGAGCCGGGAATTCCTTGGACAGATCATAACGGTTTACCACCCCGAAACGTTTCAGAGTATAAGCGTAGCTACCGTCCTCCCATTTGGGACGTACCTTCTCCCCCTCCGTGCTGTATCCATTTTCAATGATGTCCGTGCACATCTCTATAAACAGTTTATCTGCGTAACTCATTTTCTCCTCCTCTTTTTGGAAAACAATTGCTTTTCTATGGGAAAAGTATTAAAATATATAAAATGAAATCCATACTAAGATTAGTATACCCCAAATCCATCATAGAAAGGAAGTTAACTATGAATAAAAAAACAAGTATCATTGTTAGTGTGATGGCTGTGATCGGTGTGATCACCACAGCGATCGTCCTGTGCATCGTATTCCGCGACCGCATCAAAGAAACCTACCTCTATCAGAGATTCTTCGCAGATGACGAAATCGATGACATGGATTTCTTCGACGATGATTTCCTGGATGACGATGATCCGGAAGAAGAAACAGATAAAGCGGAAGCAGAGGACGAGGAAGAGGAGAAGCCTACCACCAAGGCCCGCCGTGGCTACACCTCCCTCAAGGTTTCCTGAGATCCCCAAGACTGTCTGATATGGACAGTCTTTTTTATTTTGCCTCCGCCAGCAGTTCCTTCAGTTCTTCCACGTCAAAGAGATAATGGGAATTGCAGAAATGGCAGTTCACTTCGATGGGTTCTCCCTCCTCGATCATCTCCTCGATCTCTTTCTTGCCGACACTGATCACTGCATTTTTTACCCTCTCTTTGGAACAATTGCAGTAAAATCTGGTGGGCATCTTATCCTCAACCACATACCCCATGTCCCCGAAAAGGGTATCCATGATTTTCTCCGGTGTCTCCCCGGCATCCAGGTGGCTGGTGATGGAGGAATATTCCTTGAGATGTTCCTCCAGGGAACGGATGGTTTCTTCCTGGGCATAGGGCATCATCTGAATGATGAAGCCGCCTGCCTGCCTTACCGTATTGTTCTTATTCATCAGTACGCCCAGGGCTACCGAAGTGGGAATCTGCTCCGAGGAAGCAAAATAGTAAGTGAGGTCCTCGGCAATCTCCCCGCTTACCAGGTGGGTCTGTCCGGAGTAAGGTTCTTTCATGCCCAGGTCTTTTATGACCGTGAGTACCCCCAGATCCAAAGCCTTTCCCACATCCAGTTTTCCTTTTTCGCTGGGCGGCAGCATTACATCTTTATTGAAGGCGTATCCTTTTACGTCCGCCTTGGCATCTGCCGTGACGATCAGACCGCCGATGGGGCCGCTGCAGTTGATCTGCAGGGTGATGACATCCGTATCATTTTTGCACATGGCGCCCATCATGGCACCCGCTGTAAGAAGACGGCCCAGGGCAGCTGTGGCCACAGGGCTCGTGTCATGATGTTTTCTCGCTTCTTCCACCAGGTTTGTGGTGATCGCGGCAAAAAACCTTACCTGGTTTCCGCAGGCCATCCCGCGGATGATATAATCTTCCATCTTCGTCAAACTCCTTTACGCTGCTCTTTGGCCAGGATGACGATCCTCTCGCTGTCCTGCCCGGCAGGTTTTAATGTATAGTCATCAAAGGCAGCCAGAAAAGCCAGACCGCTTTTCTCAATGAGCCTTTTCATTTCTTCAAGTTCATAACCCCTCTGGACGTGCTGCTCCGTAAATTTCCGATAGAGGTCCTCTTCCTCCTTCACAAATACATTGAGATCGATGTAGTTGAGGTGCTCCTCCCGGTCATACTCATTGTACCAGATAAAACTGACATCTTCCCTGTCTTCCGCGATGGTGGTTTCCCCCATGATATCCCGGTATTTGTGTTCTGTGTTGAAATCAAAGAGGAAGATGCCGCCGGGGTCCAGATAATTGGACACCAGGCGAAAGACCTGGGTCAGTTCCTCCGGATCCAGGATATAGTTCAGGCTGTCGCAGATGGAAAAGACCGTCCGGACAGTAC
Source organism: uncultured Lachnospiraceae bacterium (assembly GCA_946538445.1). Lineage (GTDB taxonomy): Bacteria > Bacillota > Clostridia > Lachnospirales > Lachnospiraceae > Anaerobutyricum. Next base: position 6,433 of record CAMNGO010000064.1, on the reverse strand, counting down.
CGTAGAGCTCGAATTCTCTCATATCCTGCTGAAGATAAAGGAGAGGATAAGGGAGGGACCCGGACCTCTCCCTGGCAATCTGCAGCATATCCAGGGAGGAATCCACCCCGATCATATCGTATCCCGCTTCCGCCATCTTCTCCATCATCCTGCCGGTCCCGCAGCCCAGTTCCAGGGCCAGTCCGTCATGGATTCCCTCTTCTGACAGGCGGTCCTTCAGAAAGGAGCACCAGGTATCATATGGAACCTCATCCATCAATTCGTCATATACTCTTGCAAAACTTTCATAGGCAGCCATCCCGGTCTCCTCTCTAAGACAGAATCAGAAATTTCTCCAGTGCAAAGGAATAGATCAGGCTGTGCTGTACCTTCTTCTCCATAATCTGTTCCAGAGCCATCTTATAATATAGCATCTGGGTCTTATATCGGTCAAGGAGGAGCCTCTCCTCCCCTTCTTTGATCCGGTCCGTTTTGTAGTCCAGAAGCCACAGGCCATCTTGGTCCTCACCGCAGACATCGATGATTCCCTGGAGAATGACGGTTTCCTGTCCCTTGCTGTCCGGGTAGAGGACCGTGGAATCCAGGCCCAGCGTAAAAGGCAGTTCTTTGTGGAGCTTGCCCTCCTCCTCCATCCGGGAGAAGATCTGCCCGTAGTCGCTGAACAGGAAGGAGGCTATGCCCCGGTAGACGCGGTTCCTGACCGCATCCCCCATGGCCTGGCATCCCGGCTGCCTTGCCCAGATCCGGTCCAGGGCTGTATCCAGTTCTTCTTTACTGTGAATAGCTGAAAACGGCAGCAGTTCCATCAGTTTATGGACCATGGTGCCATAGTCTGTCGATCGTAAGGTCTCCTCCCCTTCACGAAGAAATGCGGGAACCAGGGTTTCCTCTTCCGTTCCCGGAACCTCCCAGACGGGGGATTCCTCCTCGGGAAGCTCCTGCATGGCCAGTTTCTTAAGTTCTGACACGGAGTACTTCCGCTTCCAGTTCACAGACTCCCGGTAGGGGTAGCTTCTGTCAAATGCTTTCCGCACCCGGTCCACATCCGCCTCCACCGTTTCTTCCTGTTTTAACAGGTCATCAAGTCCGGCCACCGGCTGGCTGCCGGAAAGGCCCTCCAGGATTCTCTCCAGGTCTTCTCCGTGGTAATAGCTGCAGCCTTTCCATTCTGCCTGGCTAAGAACCGGCAAGATCCAGTCCAGGTAGGACCTGCCCTGTTCCGGGGAGGGTAATCTGATCATATCCTTACACTCATCCAGTTTTTTTGCTTCCACCACTCCGGTCAGGATCAGTTTCCGCATGGCCCTGGTCATGGCTACATAGAGGATACGCAGTTCTTCTTCCAGGGTTTCCTTCTTTATTTTTTCTTTTATTGCTTTCTTAAGTATGGTGGGGGAAGAGATCCTCTCCTCCCTGTCTATGGCATCCATCCCGATACCGATCTGAGGGTGATATAAGATCCGGCCGCTGAGGTCCTGAGTGTTGAATCTCTTGGCCAGCCTGCTGACAAAGACCACAGGATATTCCAGCCCCTTGCTCTTGTGGATGGTCGTGATCCTTACCAGATCCTCCACACTGTCCGCCATGCTTCCGCCTCCCAGTTCCACCTCGTAAGACTGGAGCTGCTCCATGTGGCGGATAAAGTAAAACAGTCCTTTCAGACCCGTTTTCTCATAATCCTGGGCATGCTTCAGGAGAGTGGTGAGGTTCTTCCTCCGTTTCTGGCCGTGGGACATGGATAAGAGTCTCTCATAATAACCGGTCTCCCGGTAGATATCCCAGACCAGTTCGTGGAGTGGCATCTCCTGCTTTTTCCTTCGGAATTCCTGAAGGGTGGTGAGAAAGTCCCCGATCCGCTTTCTAAGGCCGGGATCCTCCCCCTCTTCCTCATAGAGTTTCATGAGTTCATACAAGGACAGTTCTTTGCGCATGGCAGGGTCTGCCAGGGTCTTAAGGTCCGCCAGATTTTCGGCGCTAAATCCTCCGATTTCGGAGAGCAGGACCGAGGCCATGGAGATATCCTGGTAGACATTATCCACGATGGACAGATAATTCAGGATGACACTGACCTCTCTGGTCTGAAAATACCCTTTATAATTCTCACAGACTGCCGGAATATTCAAGGATTCCAGGCAATCCGCCAGCAGCTGCCCCTCTTCTTTGGCAGAGCGGAGCAGGATCACCATATCACGGTAGGCATATCCTTCCGAGTGCAGCTTGCGGATCTTATCTCCGATCATGACAGCCTCCGCCAGAAGTTTATCCAGATCTTCTTCCGACGGGTCCTCACCGGTTACCATCAACAGGGTCTCCTGGGCCTCGTGTTCAAGGGCCATGGGACTCTCCTCCCCGGCCCGCAGGGAGACCTTGTCATCGTAGTCAATGCCCCCGAAGTCCTCCGTCATAAGATTCCTGAAAAAGAGATTGCAATAGTCCAGAACATCGGGAGAACTGCGGAAGTTATCCCTGAGTTCGATCATTTTCCCCTTTCCGGCCTGGTAGCTGTGGTACCGGTTCAGGAAGAGGTCGGGTCTGGCCTGGCGGAAGCGGTAGATGCTTTGTTTCACATCTCCCACCGCAAAGAGGCCGGCCTGGCCTGCTTCCAGAAGGGTGTTGATCAAGGTCTCCTGTACCAGGTTGGTGTCCTGGTATTCATCCACAAAGATGGCCTTGTAATGGGAAGCAATCTCCCGGGCTGCTGCGGAGGGGATCACCTGACCGTCTTCCTCATATCTTTCCACCAGCAGTTTCAGGGCAAAGTATTCCAGGTCGTTAAAATCATACAGGTTCTCTTCCTTCTTTTTCCGGAGAAACATGGCGTCAAAGTCCATCATGAGAGAGACCATCTCCTGAAAGAGGGGGTAGACCTGTTTCAATTCCAGCCGCAGGGCAGAGATACTCTTCAGGAAATGGCGGTTCCGTAAGTCCTCGATGCCCTTTTTTACTTTTTCATGTAAGTCCTTCACCCTGTCAAAGGGCTCCCAGTCTTTCAGTGTTTTGTCTCTTGAGGGGTACCTGGGAAAGCTGATGTCGTGAATCTTATCGTGAAATTCCTGGAAGCTGTCCGCTTCCAGCAGAGAGGAGAGCAAATCCTTCTCCATAAGGAAATAATCGCGGATCCTGGCGGGTTCCCCGGTTTCCCGGAGGAGCAGGAGGGCCCTCTCCACATAATCGGTCAGTCTCCTGATCTCATTTCTTGCATTTGCCAGAATGATCCCGACGATCCGGGAATCCTCTGTCTCCTCATCCATAAGTGCCCTGAAATCCCTGTCGATCCGTGCAAACCAGCCTTCCTTATCCGGGAAGCCTCTGGAAAACGTGTAGAGCTTCTCGATCATATCTTCCAGAACGGCATCGTCCTTGCCGGGGGCGTAAGCCTCCACCAGCTGATGAAAGCTCTCCTCTCCGGCCAGGTATCTCTCCTCCAGGAGTTTCTCTCTGACCTCCTGGCGCATCAGTTTCAGTTCCCCTTCTTCCGCGATGCGAAAGGAGGGATCCAGGCCGAGTTCATTAAAATGGGTCCGGATCAGATGAAGACAGAAACTGTGAATGGTGGAGATGTCAGCGTGCTTGATGGCACGGATCTGCCGGCGCAGCCGACTGTTCTCCGGAGCCAGGGTCAAGCGGGATTCCATCTCCCTTACCACCCGCTCCTTCATCTCCCTGGCAGCGGCATTGGTGAAGGTGAGGACAAGAATCTCATCCGCGGAAAGGGGGTGTTGGGAATCCAGGATCATCTCGGTGATCCTTGTGACAAGAACCCTGGTCTTGCCTGCTCCGGCCCCGGCGGATACCAGGATATCTTCCCCTCTGGAGAAAATAGCCTCTTTCTGCTCACGGGTGTAATTCATCTTCCTTCACCTCCTCCCGGATCTTATCTATGATTTCATCTTTTTTGTATTTTTCCAGCAGCCGGACTTCCTGGCGGGGATCATCCGCCTCAAAGCCGCAAACCGGTCGGTAGGAACAGTAGCTGCAGGGGGTCTGACCCCCCAGCTGGTAGGGGGAGGCTTTGATCTCCCCGGCATATATCCTGTCCCCGATCTCTTTCATGGTCTTTGTCACATATTTCCCGACCCGGTGAAAGTCGGCGGTTTCCCACACATTTGACCGTTTGCTCGGAACCCCGGCATTGGTGATACTGAGGGAGAAAGATTCCAGATTTTTGGTGTCGTGTTCCAGCAGGTCGATGATGTCTGTATCGCTGTTGGCATATCCGGTCATGCGGAAGGCATTTATTCCTTTCTCTCCGGACACTTTCGATTCATCCTGGATGGGATCCTGCAGCTGATAGTAGAAGATGCCCGCTGGTTCCACTTCTTTGCCGGTCTCCTTCCGGTAGATCTCCACCGCAGCATTAAGGTATACCACCAGCTGCATCTGGAGTCCATAATAGAGTTCATTGATGTCAAATTGTGTGGTGCCTGATTTATAATCAATGATCTTCAGATAGATCTTATCATCTTCTTCATAGAGGTCCACCCGGTCAATCACTCCGTTGAGGGCGATCCGGTGGCCGTCCTCCAGAGGGATCTTGGTCTTCTCCAGGGAGTCCCCCGGTCCGAATTTCAATTCAAAGCGGTCAGGTTCAAAGGCACTGTTCCGCAGATGGTAACATAGTACCTTCACGGTTCTTGCCAGGATCCTCCGAACCATCTGCTTCTTGTAGCGGTTTCTGGCGGAACTGTCCATAACATCCCGGATTGACGGATCCATCACCGCGTCTACGGCCTCATCCAGCATGGCCTCCCGGGAATCCTCCGGAATATCCTTCCAGCGGTAGCCCCTTTTCTTAACCAGATTGGAGAAATACTCCAGGGCTCCATGGAAGAGGTTGCCCAGGTCCACGTTATAGACTTTAAATTCTTTCCGTTCCCTGATACCCAGACCATAGTCGCAGAAATATCGAAAAGGACAGGAAGAGAACTCTTCCATCCTGGTGACGCTTCCGATCAGGTCTCTCCCGTAGAGTTTCTCCACCGTTTCTTTGGAGAGGACGTCCCATCCGGAACCGGACTCCATGGAATGCCAGATATCCTGCAATTCTTCCGGATGTTCTTCCTGCCAATAGGCAAGAAGGGCATAGAAGGCTTTCTCCTCCGGGTGTTGCCCCTCATACCACAGACGGAGCTGTCGGATCAGGTACTCTCTGCTGTCCTTCTCATTAAAATAATAGCGGCGGATATCCCTGGGATAATGAAGCAGCTCAAGCTGAGGGAATATCTGCCTCAGGTCGGAAAAAAGGGTGGATGGCCTTCGGGCATTGCCATCTGCCCCGGTCTGACAGCAGCATAAGTAGAGGTCTTCCCGGGCTTTTGCCAAGGCCAGATACAGATAGTATTCATCCTCCAGCACCCGGTCTGTCAGATTTAGGGACAGTCCGATGCCATGGTCTTCCAGAATCCTTTTGTCCTCATCACTCAGGATGCCCTGATCTTCCGGAACCGGCGGGATATCCCCGTCATTCATTCCTACGAAGAAGAGGACCTTGATATCCGGGAGCCTGGTTCTCTTAAGGTCTCCCAGTATGGCCTGATCCATGGACAGAGGCGGGGTGGCAAATGTTATGGTTTCAAGTCCTGCGTCGAAGAGATCGGACAATTCTTTCAGGTCCAGCATCTCCTCCCCGAAGATGTCCACGATCTTATCCATGAGAGCCAGGAGCTGGGCAAAAAAGAGTTCATAACCTTTCGCCTTCTCGAAATGTGCCAGGGATTCCGCTTCCTGAGATCTCTCCTTCATTTTTTCCGGAAAGTGCAGATTGCACAGGGTCTCATAGAGAACCTCCATTTTCTCCCGCACGGTAAGCTTTTTATCCCTCATCCCTTTGGTGAAGGACATGGTTTCGGAAAGAAGTCTGCAGCGGAGGGAATCCAGCAGTTCAATCTTATCTTCCGTGTAGGAATTAAGCCTCCGGCTGAAGGGTTTGCTCCAGGCGGACAGGCCTCTCAGGCCGGATGAATAGATATAATTCTCCAGATAGTCGGCCTCTTCTCCCTGAAAATCGGACAGGCCGGACTTCAGATAGCGGAAGACACTTTCATAAGAGTAGTCCATCCGGGCAAGGTGAAACAGGGCGCGGACCGTCTCCACACCACTGTGATAAGTCATTTTCTGCCTGGTATCCAGGAAGCAGGGAATGTCCAGCTTCTCACATTTTCTCTGAAAGACCGACGGATAATCCTCCTCATTTCCCATGAGGATCGCAAAATCCCTGTAGCGATAGTCCCGGGTCCTCACCAGTTCTTCCATCTTGTGGAGGACAAAGTCCACCTCTTCTTCCGGGTTTTCACAGGAGATCATATGGATGTCTGATACCGGCTCCGGGCAGGTTTCTTTTCTGATACGAAAGAGGTTTTTCTCAAGGTGGGCAAGGCCTTTGTTTCTTCCAAAACGAGGAGGGAGAGGCCGGTCCAGCATGACCGGATCTATC